>NZ_CAISIQ010000168.1 GCF_903885465.1 uncultured Nevskia sp. | reverse complement strand
CGCGTTGCTTGAGCATGGGTTACTCCGGGAAAGTCGAAAGGAATTCTGGGCGGCTGCTGCCGGCAATCTCAGGCCCGTGCGCGGGCCACGAACTCGGCGCTGACCTCGCGGTACTCGCCGATCAGTTGGGCGGCCACTTCAGCGGTGGTCGCCGCGCTGTCGACCTGGCCGACGCCCTGCCCGGCGCCAAAGATGTTCTTCCAGGGCTTGAGCTCACCGTGGACATCGCTGAAGTCGATCTTCGCGGTCGAGGCGATCCGGCTGTCGTCGAAGCCGGCGGCGATCAGGCTTTCCTTGAGCCAGCTGCACTGCACGCCGGTTACCGACTTAGTGGCGACCACGCCGTCCATGCGGGCGTCGATCATCATCCGGCGGTAGTCGTCGTTGATCATGGTTTCCGGGCAGGCGATGAAACGGGTGCCCATGTAGACGAGATCAGCGCCAAGCACTTCCGCAGCCAGCACGCCCCGGCCATCGGAGATCGCACCGCCGACCACGATCGTGCCCTTGAAGAAGCGCCGTACTTCGGAAACGAACGCGAACGGGCTGTTGGCGCCGGTGTGGCCGCCAGCGCCGTGGCAGACCAGTACCAGGCCATCGGCACCCGCATCGGCAGCCTTGCGCGCGTGTTCCAGCGACATCACATCGGCGAACACGGCGCCGCCATAACTGTGCACTTCCTTCAGCACGCGCTTCGGGCTGCCGAGCGCAGTGACGACGATATCCGGCTGGTATTCCTGGAGCATCTCCAGCTCTTCCGGGAAGCGGTCATAGCTGTTGTGCACCAGCACGCTCGCCGCCCAGCCGCCCGGTTTGCCGCCGGCGGCGCGGAACGCGGCCAGCTCGTCACGAATCTCGTCGAACCATTCGCGCAGCTGTACTGTGGTGCGTGCGTTCTGGGTCGGCAGCGAACCGATCAGCCCCGCCTTGCAGGATTCCAGCAGCAGCTTCGTGGTCGACACCAGAAACATCGGTGCCACGATCACCGGCAGCTTCAGGTCACGGCGCAGGCGTTCGGCAATGCTGGGAGCGGCTAGTGTCATCGGGACAGGCTTCCGGTTGAGGTGCGTGGCGCAATCTAGGCGCTGCGCGGGCAACCGAAAAGTCCGGAGGCGTAACAAATGCCGCTGACCATGGGCGCAGGATTAGAATCGCTGCCGTGACCGTTCGTCGCATTTCCGGGCTGGTACTTGACAGTGTCGGAGAGCATTCTGGTAGAGTCACAACTGAACAGTGTGTTCAATTTTGTTACGCACTAAGTTCTACCCACATGCTGAACTCCGAATCTCGCGAACCGAAACAGGGTCACAGACTTCGGAATTGCGATCCAACGGTGCCTGAGGAGGCGATCATGAATGACTATCTGAAGTACTGGATTCCTGTGCTGGTTGTTGCGCTGGCCTACTACGGCTTCTATGCCGGTGGCGACTACGTCTGGATCGGCATCCTCTCATTCCCGGTACTGGCAGTGCTGGACACGATTGCCGGACGTGATTACAGCGTCCGCAAGATGAATAACGCCACGCTGGCGAACATCCCGATCTGGCTCTGCGCCGTCGGCCCGGTGTGCCTGTACTTCATGGCTGCCTGGCGCATTGGCCAGGGCGACCTGAGCACCGCGCAGCTGGTTGGCGCCGGTCTCAGCCTGGCCTGGATGGGCGTGATCCCGCTGGTGCCGGCCGCTCACGAGCTTTACCACATGCGTGGCGCCCTGCCGCGTACGGTTGGCCGCTACTCGCATCTTTGTATCCTCGACTGCACCCGTGACATCGGTCATGTCGTCGGTCATCACATCGACGTCGCCACGCCGGATGACGGTGATACCGCTGCCCGCGGCACTGATCTCTACTCGTTCACCTGGGGCGCTTTCGTCGAAAGCACCATGTATGCGATGAAGATGGAAGCCGGTGCGCTGAAGAAGAAGGGCAAGTCGCCGTTCCACATCAGCCACCGCGTCTACCGGGCTCTGCTGGCGCTGGCGATCTTCCACGTGATCATCTTCCTGATCGGTGGCCCGGTGGCCAACCTCGTCGCCCTCGGTGGCCAGGTCCTCGCCCGCTTCTGGGTTGAATCGTTCAACTACTTCCAGCACTACGGTGTGGTTCGCCTGAAAGGCGCGCCGATCGGTCGCCGTCATCTGTGGAATCACCTGGGCTGGTTCTCGCGCTGCATGGCCTTCGAGATCACCAACCATGCCGATCACCATCTGAACTCGTACCAGGTCTACTACAAGCTGGTGCCGCACAAGGAAGCGATTCCGATGCCGAGCGTGTTCGTCTGCTTCCTGTCGGCACTGATTCCGCCGCTGTGGCACGAAGTGATCATCAAGCCGGCGCTGAAGCGCTGGGATCTGGAATTCGCCACCGCCGAAGAACGCGTCCTCGCTGCCAAGCAGAACGAAGCCGCAGGCTGGCCGGATTGGCAGCATGAGTCCGGTGCCGTGGTCGGCAAGGCCATGACCGTCGGCGTCTAAATCAGACCCGCAGTAAAAAGGCGGCGTCATCGAAAGATGACGCCGCCTTTTTCATGTCCGCTTGTTGGCTGCCGCGACTCAGGATTTCTCGTCGGCAAAGATCGCGCAGGCGCTGACGTGGGCCACTGCCTTGATCAGACGATCAAGGTCTTCCCCATGGCGAATCGCGCTGAAGCGGCCGAGATAGGTGACCACGAACCAGGACAGCGCATCGGCCACGTCATCGCCAGTTTCCGGACGGCAGGCGCCGCTGCGGTTGACGGCGGCGATGGCGGCCCGGCATCGGCCGCAGATGGTGTCCATCATCTTCAGATACTGAATGCCCAGCGCTTCGTCGTTGCGGGCACTGTCGTTGAACGCCGACAGGATCGCGTGATGTTTCCGGAACGTCTTACTGACGCCGATCATCGTCGCTTCCATGTCCTGGCGCAGTGGCCGTTCCCCGCCGGGGCCGGTGCCCAGCCAGCTGCCGGCGCTGTCGACGATCTCGTCGGTGATCAGGCTCATCAGCCGCGCGATCAGCTCGTTCTTGTCACGGAAGTGCGAATAGAAGGTGCCGCGCGACATCCCCGCTTCCACCGCCAGTTCCTCGACCGACAGCGTCACGAAACGCTGCCCCTGTTCGAGCATCCGCTCCATCGCCGCCAGCAGACGCTCCTCGATGGTCGGCTTCTTGCCGCCATGCTTGCTGCGGGTACGTCGGGTCGGTCGGGGGCCAATCGTCGTCAGCATTCGGAATCCGGGCAGAGCTTCAGGAGGAGCTTCTTCGTTGACGCAGAAGCCGTGCCCTCATTCTATCCGGGCCGGCGGACTTATCGGCCGATCAGAGCCCAATCAAGGCTTTGGCATACGCCAGGCCTTCACGAACAAGCTCACCAGCGACTCCACCCAGCGCTTGCGGCTGGCCGGATGGCGCGACGGCGTCAGCAGCACGTAGCGCCCCGCCCCGCTGGCCATGCCGGAAATCTGCACGGCGGCGTCGTAAGGCGAATCGATATCGACCAGCCCCTTGTCCTTGAGTGCCTGCAGGTAGGCGACCAGCGGCTCGGAAATATGCTGAGAGTCTTCGAGCATCGCCCGGCCCAGCTTCGGGAAGCGGCCGGCCTCGGCAATCACCATGCGCATCACGGCGAGATAGTCAGGGTGTGTGTAGCCGTCGTAAAGCTTGGTGATGATCGCCCGCAGTGCCGTTTCCAGCGGCACGTCGTCATTGGCGACGGTGCCGAGCCGCGCCCGTACCGACAGCTGCGCGCGGCGCGCCACTTCGACGAACAATTGCTCCTTGGTCTCGTAGTGACGGTACAGCGTGATCTTCGCCACGCCGGCCTCGCGAGCGATGCCTTCCATGCTCGCCGCCTTCAGACCACGGGCGATGAACACCTGCAGCGCGGCATCGAGAATGCTCTTGCGCAGCACCTCGCCTTCTTCCCGGGTGGGCCGGCCACGGGTGCGAGCGACCCGCCTTGCGGCAGCCTTGGGCGGCTCGGTGATGACGGGCAGATCGGGGCTGCTGACGGCAGCTTTGTTCTTCATCGGCACATGATGCGACATCGCACGTGAAGGCCGCTGTCCGACACGCCGCGCACCAGGATATTGAAGCACCGCCGCTCATATCGTATGGTACCGTACCTTTTTTTCGTCGCTTCACTTCCACTCAAGGGAAAAACCGATGGCGCTCTACGCTTCCGATGCACTGGCCGGCAAACGCATTCTCGTCACCGGTGGTGGCACCGGCCTCGGCAAGGGCATGGCGAAACACTTCGCCAGCCTGGGCGCCAACGTCCACCTCTGGGGCCGCCGCATCGACGTGCTGGAAGCCGCAGCCGCCGAGATCAACGCCGACTACCCGGCGCCGCGCGCCTTCGTGCAGACCGTCGACATCCGCAAGGCGGAACTGGTCGATGCCGCCGTCGGCGAGATCTTCGACAAGTTCGGCCCGCTGACCGGCCTGGTCAACAACGCCGCCGCCAACTTCATCGCACCGACAAAGGATCTGTCGCCGCGCGGCTTCGAGGCGATCACCTCGACGGTGATGAATGGCGGCTTCTTCACCACCCACGCCGTCTGCAAGCGCTGGATCGCGCTCGGCCTGCCAGGCTCGGTGGTGTCGACCCTGGTGACCTGGATCTGGACCGGCTCGGCCTATGTCGTGCCGTCGGCGATGGCCAAGGCCGCGATCAACGCGATGACCATGTCGCTGGCCGTCGAATGGGCCAAGTACGGCATCCGCCTGAACGCCGTCGCGCCCGGCCCGTTCCCCACCGAATACGCCTGGCAGATGCTCAGCCCGACCGGCGATGCCGCCGTCGGCGCCACCCAGGCCGATGAAGTACCGGCCGGCCGCTACGGCAAGATCGAGGAACTCGGCAACCTGATGACCCTGCTGATGAGCGATGGCGCCGACTACATCACCGGCGAAACCATCTGCATCGACGGCGGCCATCACCTCGCCGCGCCGTCGACCTTCGCCGGCCTGAACAAGCTCGACGATGCTGCCTGGGCGCGCATCAAGGAAGCCGGCATCGCCGCGACCAACGCCAGCAAGGCACAGCGCAGCGTCTGAGGCCGCTCTGCCCGAGGACGCGCCCGGTCTGGCGTGTCCTCGGGCCAGCCCTCTAAGATGCCCTCGAAGTGCAATCTCATCACCGCTCCACAGAGAGCGGTTTTTTTTCGCTGGAGGAGCCCTCAATGCTGAAGATTCATCACCTCGTCGCATCCCGTTCCGACCGCATCGTCTGGCTCGCCGAAGAGCTCGAAATCCCTTACGAACTGGTCCGTCATCTACGCAATCCGCAGACCTTCCGCGCACCCGATTCGCTGCGCGCGATCACCCCGCTGGCCAAGGCGCCGGTGATCGAGGATCAAGGCGTGGTCGTCTCCGAATCGTCGGTGATCTGCGACTACCTGATCGACCAGTACGGTCAGGGCCGTCTGCGTCCTTCGGCCGGCACGCCGGCAAGGCTCGACTACGCGTACTGGATGGCGTCTTCGGAATCGACGCTGATGTATCCGGTGCTGATCGACGTGCTGTCGACGATGACCCAGTCCGATGCTGCCGGCCTGCTCGGCTTCGCAATGGGCGAGTACACGACCATGTTCGGCCATGTCGAACGCACCTTGGGCAAGCACGCCTACATCGCTGGCGACAGCTTCACGGCGGCTGACGTGATTGTCTATTACACCTTGGCGATGGCGGCCGGCACCGCACTGCCGATCCCCAGCCGCGCGCCGATGGCCGACTACCCGCTGCTTGGCGATTACCTCGCTCGTCTCGAATCAAGACCGGCCTGGCAGAAAGCCAACAAGCTCTGCGCGGCCTGAGGATCTGCTTCACGTCATGCCGGTGCAGGCACCGGCATGACGTCCCGATTCAGGCGACTTGAGACGGCGCTGCTTCCAGCGCCTCCACCAGCAACGCCAGCGCGGCTTCGGCGAATGCCCACATGTTCGCAACCCGATCGCCACTGCCGGTGCGGATGGTCCGCACCAGATTCACCGGCCCGACGACGGCGATACAGGTATGACCGGCCGGATCGCCATAGCGATTGCCATCCGGCCCGGCGGCACCGGTTTCTGACAGTCCCCACAACACCCGTTCGCCATGCTTGGCGCGCACCGCTTCGGCCAGCCACTGGGCGTAAGGCTCGGAGCTGGAGCGGATGCCGCGCGCCTGCATGTCTTCCATCGAGATGCCGGCGAGGCCACGAATGGCGCGCAGCGAATAGGTGATCGCGCCACCGGCGAAATAGGTCGAAGCGCCGGGCACTGCCAGCAGGCTCGCCGAGATCAGACCACCGGCCGAGGTTTCGCCAATCGCGATTTTCTCGTCACGCGCTTTCAGCAGCTCGCCAGCGCGGCTGCCCATCTGCAACAGGTCATGCATGTGTGGACGTTCCTTGAGGTCTGGAAGACTCAAGCCTGACAGAACGCCGGCGCCGCTTCATGCCCGCCGGAGGAAGTCGATGGCCAGCGCATTGAACTTGTCGGCGTGTTCCCACTGCGCCCAGTGGCCGCAGCGGCCGAAGACCACAAGGTCGGCATCGGGAATTCCCCAGACCGCCTTGATGCCGTTGTCGAGCGGCACGAAGCGATCATCGCGACCCCAGATCACCAGGGTCTTCGCCTTGATTTCCGGTAGCCGCGGTGTGAGGTCGACAAACAGCGCGCGCGGGTTCATCTCGTTGCTCTTGACGAAGTTCGCCAGGTGCTCGGCACTGCGCTGCATGCCGTCGAGGCGGCTCTGGACCAGCTCCGGTGTCAGCACGCTGGGGTCGAAGACAAACACGTTGAGCATCGCCTGCAGGTTGTCCATCGTCGGCTGCCGGTACAGCTTCATCAGCAGCTTGATGCCTTCCTGCGGGCTCGGCTGGAACAGACTCTGGCCCAGGCCCGCAGCCCCCATCAGGATCATCCGGTCGAGGCGCTGCGGATATTCCAGTGCGAACGTCAGCGCGCTCAAGCCGCCCATCGAGTTGCCGATCAGATGAGCGCGCTCGATGCCGAGCACGTCCATCAGGCCGTTCACGGCGCGGGCATTGATCAGGCCGCGCGGATCGGCCGACACGATCGGCCCCGATTTGTTGAAGCCCGGACAGTCGAGCAGCAGGGTGCGAAAGCCGGCGGCGACGAAAGCATCGATGTTGCGATGGAAGTTGCTCCAGCCGCCGGCACCGGGACCACCGCCGTGCAGCAGGATCACCGCCGGGCCGGTGCTCGGGCCAGCTTCGTTGTAATGCAGGCGCAGGCCGTCGACATCGGCGTAGCGGCTGGTACCGGCTTCGGTCAGTGCAGTCATGGCGTTCTCGCAAGTGTGGGATTCAGACTGGCAGTTCGATCAATACGTCGTTACCGACGACGTGCACGGGGTAGACGCGAATCGAACAGATCGCCGGCACCGCCCGGACCTTGCCGGTCTTCAGGCAATAGCGCGCACCGTGCAGCGGGCATTCGATCTCAGCGCCTTCGATGACGCCTTCGGTCAGCGGAAAATCTT
>NZ_CAISIQ010000167.1 GCF_903885465.1 uncultured Nevskia sp. | reverse complement strand
GTGACGACTACGTGTCAAAGCCGTTCTCGTTCCCGGAACTGATCGCCCGCATCAATGCAGTGATGCGTCGGACCATGCCCGGCGGTGAAGAAGAACGACTGGCCATAGGCGGGCTGCAGGTCGACGCCGCCAGCCAGCGCGTCACTGCGAAAGGTGAGCCGGTGAAACTGGGGCCCACCGAGTACCGCCTGCTGCATTTCTTCATCAGCCATCCGGAACGCGTCTACACCCGCGAACAGGTGCTCGATCGGGTCTGGGGCCAGAGCGTCTATGTCGAGGAACGCACAGTCGACGTGCACATCCGCCGCCTGCGCAAGGCGCTGGAGCCGCATGGCTACGACGGCATGATCCAGACCGTGCGCGGCACCGGTTACCGGTTCTCGGAACAGGTATGAGTTTTCGGCACTGGTATGACTGATGTCTAGGGCCTGGCTTCCCAGCCCTGAGTTGCTGCGCGAGTTGTTCTACACCGCACTGAAGATCGGCGCTGTCGGCCTGCTGGGCTCGTTCGTGGGGCTCGGCTGGCAAGCTGCGGTGCTGGCCTTGGCGGTCTGCCTGCTGACCCATCTGCGCTATCTGGTCCGGCTGCGGATCTGGTTCGCCAGCCCCAAGCAGGCCGAGCTGCCAATTGCCGGCGGCACCTGGGGCGAGGTGTTCGACGGCCTGCTGAACCTGCAGAAGCGCAATCGCAAGCGCAAGCGTCGCCTGGCGGCGATCCTGTCCGAATTCCAAGCGTCCACCGAAGCGCTGCCGGATGGCGCGGTCGTGCTCGGTTCGTCCGGCGAAATCGTCTGGTTCAATCCCGCGGCGCAGGCACTGCTCGGCCTGCGCGTGCAGCAGGACGTGGGTCTGCGCATCGCCAACCTGGTTCGCAAGCCGGCGTTCACCGAATACTTTTCGCGCGACGATTACAGCGGCGAAGTCGAGTGCGAATCGCCGGTCAACATCGGCACGATGCTGTCATTCCGGATCATTCCCTACGGCAACGGCCAGCGCCTGATGATCGTCCGTGATGTCTCGGACATGCGGCGCCTGGAAACCGCGCGGCGAGATTTCGTTGCCAATGCTTCCCATGAGCTGCGCACGCCGCTGACCGTGTTGCGCGGCTATCTCGATGTCATGGAACCGGATTGCCATACCGGCGGCTCGCTGTTCGAATGGCGCACGCCGATCGCAGAGATGCGCGCCCAGGCCACGCGCATGGAGGCGCTGATCGGCGATCTGCTGAAGCTCGCGCGGCTGGAATCGGATCTGATCAACACCCGGCAGGATGTGCTCGATGTGCCGCGAATGCTGGCTCGGGTCGAGCAGGAAGCGCGCAGCCTATCTCAGGGCAAGCATCGCATCGAGTTCGACATCCAGCCCGCTTTGCGCCTTTATGGCCGCGAGGCGGAGACACAAAGCATCTTCACCAACCTGGTTTCGAACGCGGTTCATTACACGCCGGAGAAGGGAATCATCAGCGTGCGCTGGAGCGGTGACGACCAGGGCGCGCAGTTCCAGGTGGCCGACAGCGGCATCGGCATCGAAGAGAAGGACCTGCCGCGAATCACCGAGCGCTTCTATCGCGTCGACATCGGTCGCTCGCGGGCCAGCGGCGGCACCGGGCTGGGTCTGTCGATCGTCAAGCATGCGATCGAGCATCTCGAAGGACGGATGACCATCGAAAGCGAAGTGGGCGTGGGCAGCACGTTCACCTGTCATTTTCCCGTGCACCGCGTGCATGACGGCGCCAGCCGTCAGGAACTGCGAAACAGCATTGGCTGAGCGCTTTCCGGTCCAGGCTGGACCGTTGCTGTCATATCAAAATCATTGAAATGAAACAGTAAGTTCTGTTTTCGGCCGAGTTGTCACAAAAAAGTAACAATTCCGTCATCAAACGGAAATCGAAGGATTCAAGAATGCCGCCGTCGACAAAATCTGCACATCGCCATAACGGCGATTTGCAGATTCCGGCTCACGCCTCAGGACATCGGGACGGGAGCTGGCTACCACCCGCCATCCTTCGAGAATCCTTTAGTGAACAAACTGTTCCAACACGCCGCCGCTATCTTCCTCATCGGCGCAAGCGCCGCCAACGCTGTCAACGCGGATGACGCGACCACCAGTGGCGGCCTGAAGATCAAGACCGCGGACGGCAAGTTCGAATTCGGCATCGGTGGCCGTATCCAGCTTGACGGCGTGCTCTTCGACGAAGGCAAAATCGAGGAAGTTCCCCCCAACACCGCCAACGCCACCACCAGCGGCGTCTATGTCCGCCGTTCCTACCTGACCCTGACCGGCAAGCTGTACGACTGGCGGTTCAAGTTCGAGAACGACTTCACGGCCGGCCAGTCGCCGAATTCGATCCGCGAAATGTGGGTCAGCCACCAGGTGTTCGGTGGCGATCTGATCATCGGCCAGCACAAGCCGTTCCGCTCGATCGAAGAACTGACCAGCTCGAACGAAATCCTGCTGATGGAGCGTCCGATGCTGACCAACTCCCTGCTCGCTGGCGGCAATCGTCAGTACCAGCCTGGCGTTTTCTACAAGCGCCCGATCAACACCGACTTCGGCTTCTTCCTGGCCCAGGCCTCGGTCTACGATGCGGCGCATCCGCTGGGCAACAATGCCGGCCAGGGCTTCGGTACCTCGGAGCGTCTGACTTGGCTCGCCTATGACGCCAACGACATGAAGCTCCATCTCGGTGCCTGGGGTGGTATCGATGACTTCGGCAAGGGCGGCAACGAAACCGTTGCGCCGGGCTCGGTGACCTATGCGGGTCGCAACAGTGCAACCCAGGTGCTCGGCCCGACCCAGGTCATCGGCGGCGCCAGCGGCTCGTCGGAAACCTTCTGGGGCGTCGAACTGGCCGGTACGGCTGGCCCGTTTTTCCTGCAGTCGGAATATGCCGAGACTCGTTGGGAAGACACGGCGGTCCAGGCGGATGGCCGCACGATCGATCGCATCGAAGCGGTCACCGTTCAGGGCAGCGTGTTCCTGACCGGCGAGACGAAGACCTACAAGAAGGATCGCGGCACTTTCGGCTCGCCGAAGGTCAACAGCCCCATTGGCGCCGTCGAACTGGTCGCTCGCTACGACAAGATCCTCAATCAGGATCGTTCGGCGGGTGATGGCGTCTGCAACAGCGCCTACGCTGTCGCCGCTCCGTCCCGTACCGGCGAAGGCTGCTATGTCCAGCAGTACACGGTCGGCGCGAACTACTACGTGAACCCGGCCGTGCGTTTCATGTTCAATTACATCCGCGGCGACAATAACGTGACCGGCGACAACACCAGCTCTTACAACGCCCGCGTCCAGCTGGCGTTCTGATCCTGAGCGACTACGTCACTGCATTGACACGTCTGATGTTCAATCTGCACGACGGTGGTTGCCGCGAGGTCAGCGATGACCTCACGCAGTCCAGTAACGTCCGCATGCAGATCGCGTTCTGAGATCGGTTGCAGCGAGGCATGACGGCCGCGCAAGTCTGAAGGCTTGCGCGGCCGTTCTTGATCCTGCCGGCAAGCGATCATCGGCAGCCGGTCCTCGTTCGGCGCAATGCCCGCTAGACTAATGCAGGCAACATTTTCGATTCCGGACTCTCACAGCGCTCATGAACACGCCTTCCTACAAGTCGCACATC
>NZ_CAISIQ010000166.1 GCF_903885465.1 uncultured Nevskia sp. | reverse complement strand
CGGCAAGGTCGCCCCGCTCGACCGTGCCAACGTCGACACCGACGCGATCATTCCCAAGCAGTACTTGAAGTCGATCAAGAAGACCGGCTTCGGCCCCTTCCTGTTCGATGACTGGCGCTACCTCGACAAGGGCGATCTCGACATCGACCCGGCGACGCGTCGCAAGAATCCGGGCTTCGTGCTCAACGATGCCAGGTACGCAGGCTCGACCGTGCTCCTGGCGCGCGAGAACTTCGGCTGCGGCTCATCGCGCGAACATGCGGTCTGGGCGCTGACCGATTACGGCTTTCGCGCCGTGATCGCGCCGAGCTTCGCCGATATCTTCTTCAACAACAGCTTCAAGAATGGCTTCTTCCCGCTGGCGCTGAAGGAGGCCGAGATCGATGCGCTGTTCGCGGAAAGCGCCAGCAGCAGCGATTTTGCCTTGACCATCGACTTGCCGGCACAGACCGTCTCGACGCCGGGCGGCCTCAAGTTCGGCTTCGAGATCGACGCTTTCCGCAAGGACTGCCTGATCCGAGGTCTCGACGAAATCGGTCTGACCTTGCAGCATGCTGATGCGATCCGCAGCTATGAAGCTCGGCGCAGGATCGATGCGCCCTGGTTGTTTGCCTGAGTTCGAGTGGTACCGACAAGGAGTCGTCCGATGAACAGTCTGCTGAAGCGTCTTTCGCTTGCCGCCTTGATGATCGCTGTGCTGCCGGCTTATGCCGTCGGCCCGGAGCCGGTCTGGACACTGTCCGGCTTCGCTCAGCCGGAATCGGTGGTCTATGCGAAGCAGCAGGATCTGCTCTACGTCTCCAACGTCAACGGCGAGAGCACGGCCAAGGATGGCAATGGCTTCATCTCCCGGGTGAGCCCGGACGGCAAGATGATCAAGCGCGAATGGCTCAAGGGCTTGAACGCGCCGAAAGGCCTCGCCTACAACAGCGGCTATCTGTACATCGCCGATATCGATGAACTGGTGGTGGTCGATACCGGTAACAGTCGCATTACGGCGCGTTACAAGGCCGCTGGTGCCAAGTTCCTGAATGATGTCGCCGTCGACACCGCGGGCCGCGTCTATGTCTCGGATACCGGGACCAACACCATCTGGCGCCTGTCTGGCACCAGCTTCGGTGTGATGCTGAGCAGCCCGAAGCTCGAAGGGCCGAACGGCCTGCTGGTGGAAGGCGGCAAGCTGATCGTCGGCAGCTGGGGCGTCATGACTGGTAACGGCTTCGAGACTTCGGAGATGGGCTATCTGCAGAGCGTTGACCGAACGACAGCGGCGCTCGAACCGCGCTTTGCACCGATCCCGTTCGCCAACATCGACGGCCTGGTCAGTGACGGCAAGGGCGGCTACATCGTCAGCGACTGGATGCACGGCAACGTCTACAAGATCTCCGCAACCGGTGAAGCGAACCTCTGGTTGCTGCTGGAACAGGGCAGTGCCGACATCGGCATGGGCCCGAACAAGCGGCTGCTGGTGCCGATGATGATGAATAACGAACTGCGCGCTTACGCACTCGATTGATCGACTGCGACGGCGGCAATCCCGACCACGACTGAACACGACATGACCCAGAAGATCCTGCTGCTCCCCGGCGATGGCATCGGCCCGGAAATCACTGCTGAAGCTGAAAAACTGCTGACCGTGCTGCGCGATCGCCACGGCCTCGACGTCAGCTGGACCAGCGCCCCGATCGGCGGCGCCGGCTACGACGCGGCCGGCCATCCGCTGCCGCCCGCGACCTTGGAAGCTGCGAAGGCTGCCGATGCGATCCTGCTCGCTGCCGTCGGTGGCCCGCAGTACGACAACCTGCCGAGGGAACTGCGCCCGGAGCGCGGCCTGCTCGGCATTCGTGCCGCGCTCGGTTTGTTCTCGAACCTGCGCCCGGCGCTGCTCTATCCGGAGCTGGCCGATGCTTCCTCGCTGAAGCCGGAGCTGGTTGCCAATCTCGACATCCTGATCGTTCGCGAACTGACTGGCGGCATCTACTTCGGCAAGCGGCAGACCGGCGTCGAGACCGATTACAAGGTCGGTAGCCATGTTGTCCCGAGTGCCCGCGTGGCCCGGGATACCGAGGCCTATTCGGACTTCGAGATCGCCCGCATCGCCCGCACCGCGTTCGAGGCCGCGCGCCTGCGCGGCAAGAAGCTCTGCTCGGTCGACAAGAACAATGTGCTGGAGTCCTCGCAGCTGTGGCGCGAGGTGGTGATCGAGGTGTCGAAGGATTATCCGGACGTGGCCTTGAGCCACATGCTGGTCGACAACGCCGCGATGCAGCTGGTGCGCGCGCCGAAGCAGTTCGACGTGGTGGTGACCAGCAACATGTTCGGCGACATCCTGTCCGACATCGCTGCCCAGTTGACCGGCTCGATCGGCATGCTGCCGTCGGCCAGCCTCAACGAGCGCGGCCAGGGCATGTACGAGCCGAGCCACGGATCGGCACCGGACATCGCCGGCAAGGGCATCGCCAATCCGCTGGCCATGCTGCTGTCGGTGGCGATGATGCTGCGCTACACCTTGGCGCGCAGTGATCTCGCCGACAAGATCGAGGCCGCCGTGCGCAAGGTGCTGGCCTCGGGCCTGCGCACCGGCGACATCGCCAAGCCGGGCGAGGCGACGGTGGGCACCGTGGCGATGGGCGATGCCGTGATCGCGGCGCTGGGCTGAAGCCGATGACCTACCGCGAACATCTGCGAGCGATGGCCGGCTGGAACCGCTGGTGCCACCAGCGGCTGTTCGCGGTGGCCGACGGCTTGAGCGATGAGGCCTATCGCCGCGATGTCGGCCTGTTCTTCAAGTCCGTGCATGGCTCGATCAACCATCTGCTGCTGGCCGATCTGATGTGGCAGTCGCGCCTCGCCGGCGCGCCGCTGCCGATCACCGATCTGGCGATGGAAGTCGAAGCCGATCGCGCGCAGCTGAAGACGCGGATGCTGGCGTCGGCGGACGAGTGGCTGCGCTACATCGATGCCACGCCAGATGAACTGCTGTTCGCCGAGTTCGATTACCGCAGTACCGCCGGTGGCGCGTACCGTCTGCCGCGCTCGGTGGCGGTCCACACCATGTTCACCCACGGCGCACACCACCGTGGTCAGGTTTCAACGGCGCTGAGCCAACTCGGCTGCGAGGCGCCGGTATTCGATTTCCCCATTTTCTATTTCGATTACGCGCAAGCGAAAGAGTCCTTCAGATGAGCAAGACGTATGACGTGGCTGTGGTCGGTGCAACCGGTGCCGTGGGCGAGCAGATGCTGTCCATCCTCAAGCAGCGTGAGTTCCCGGTTGGCAAGGTGTATGCGCTGGCGTCCGAGCGTAGCGCCGGCTCGACGGTGAAGTTCGGCAATCGCGATCTGGTCGTCGAAGATCTCGCGACCTTTGACTTCAGCAAGGTGCAGATCGGCCTGTTCTCGCCGGGCGCCAGCGTCTCGGCGGTCTACGCGCCGAAGGCCGCCGCGGCCGGCTGCGTGGTGATCGACAACACCTCGCAGTTCCGTTACGTCGACGACATTCCGCTGGTGGTGCCGGAAGTGAACCCGGAAGCGATTGCCGGCTACAAGAAGCACGGCATCATCGCCAACCCGAACTGCTCGACGATCCAGATGCTGGTGGCCCTGAAGCCGATCTATGACGCGGTCGGCATCGAGCGCATCAATGTCGCGACCTACCAGAGCGTGTCCGGCACCGGCAAGGACGCGATCGAGGAACTCGGTCGCCAGACCGCAGCACTTCTGAATTTCCAGGACGCGGTGCCGAAGGTCTACCCGAAGCAGATCGCCTTCAACGTCATCCCGCAGATCGACGTCTTCCAGGACAACGGCTACACCAAGGAAGAGATGAAGATGGTCTGGGAGACTCGCAAGATCATGGGCGACGAGTCGATTCAGGTGAATCCGACCGCCGTCCGCGTGCCGGTGTTCTACGGCCATTCGGAAGCAATCCACATCGAGACCAAGAAGAAGATCACTGCCGCCGAAGCGCGCGCGCTGCTGGAAAAGGCGCCGGGGGTGATCGTCATCGATCGTCATGAAGACGGCGGTTATCCGACCGCCGTCAGCGACGCTTCTGGCAAGGACGCGACCTTCGTCGGTCGCATCCGCGAGGACATTTCGCATCCGCGTGGCCTGAATCTCTGGGTGGTATCGGACAACATCCGCAAGGGTGCGGCGCTGAACTCGATCCAGATCGCCGAGGTGCTGATCCGTTCGTACCTGTAAGACCTCACGCCGGTCATGCCGGCGTGACGGTTCCCTTGATTCATAAGGTATAAAGACGGTCGACAAGGTCGCGGCGACGGCGGCTGCCGGCGTTGCCGGCTCGAGACCACGGGGAACCTCATGTTGCGAAATCTGGCTGCGCTGACGGTTCTGGCGCCGACGCTGTGGATGATCTCGGCTCAGGCCCTCGGCCTGGGCGACATCGAGCTCCGTTCCCGGCTCAACCAGCGCTTTCTGGCGACCATCCCGGTGTTGTCGGCGCAGCCGGAAGACTTCGAAAGCCTGACCGTTTCGCTGGCCTCTGATGAAGTGTTCGCGCGTTCCGGCATCGATCGGTCCAGCTTCGTGTCGACCCTGAAGTTCGTGCTTGGCGTCGGCGCCATCAAGGTCATCAGCGATCAGGTGGTGCGCGACCCGTTCGTCAATTTCATCGTCCAGGCGCGCTGGAATGGTGGCCGCTTCCTGCGCGAATACACGGTGCTGCTCGATCCGCCGGGCGAGGCCGCCGAATCCCCAGCCGAGCCAACGGCTGCTGCGCTGGCACCAGAGGAACTGGCCGCTGCGGACATCGGCGGAGGCTCCGACGCCCACTTGGATGCTCCGTCCAGCGTTCCGTCTTACGCCGATTCGGGCGTCGCGGCTGGCGCCGAAGTCAACAATGGCCTGGACCGGCTTCCGGTCGAGATGGCTGCCGAGACTCCGGCGCCGACCCGGATCGTCAGGACTGTGGCACCGGCCGCGCCAGCGGCTGCGGGTGGTCACGTCTACGGCCCGGTGCTGGAAACCCAGACACTGTGGAGCATCGCCCGTGAATTGCGGCCGTCGTCCGAAGTGACGATGGAGCAGATGGTGCTGGCGATCTACCAGGCCAATCCGGAGGCGTTTGGCGGCGGCAGCATCAATCGCCTGCTCAGCGGCAGCCTGCTGAACGTGCCGACGGCCGAGCAGGCAACGGCCGTCGACGCTGAGACCGCCCACAACCGGGTGGACGCGCTGCGAGCACAGCCGGTGGGGCGTTCGGCTTTGACGGCAGCGCCGGTCCGCACTGTGGCTCCTGTGGCTCCT
>NZ_CAISIQ010000165.1 GCF_903885465.1 uncultured Nevskia sp. | reverse complement strand
TTCGACTATGCCGGCGACGTCGCTGACGATCTGCCGGTCTGGCGGGCGTCAAGAAACGCGATCGTCACCGGCCATCTGGCTACCTCGTATCGGCGAATCGAAAAGACGACGCCCGTGATCGAGGTTTACGCCGACCCGGCAGATGTCTGGCTTCACTACCTGAAAGCCCTGCGCCCGCAGCAATGGATCAAGAACCTGCTGGTGTTCCTGCCACTGGTCGCTGCACATCGTCTGTTCGAGCCGGCGCCATTGATGAAGGTTGTGCTGGCATTCGCCGCTGTCACAGCCTGTGCGTCCAGCGTCTACCTCCTCAACGATCTGCTCGATCTGAGCTCGGATCGTCATCACCCCCACAAGCGCAAGCGCATGCTGGCCTCGGGTGCTATCGGCACGGGTGGAGCCTGCTGGCTGATGGGGACCTTGTTGGTCTCGGCAATCGCGATCGGCTTCGCGCTGTCACCGCTGTTCCTGCTGGTGCTGCTGTCCTATTACCTGATGACGCTGGCCTACTCATTGGGGCTCAAGGATCGCGTGGTGCTGGATGTGCTGATACTCGCCGGCGGCTACGCAGCCCGGGTGGCGGCCGGCGCCGTTGCCATCGGAATCGCGCCATCTTCCTGGATGCTGGCGTTCTGCGTATTCCTGTTCTTCAGCCTCGCATTGATCAAGCGGTTCTCCGAACTGGTGCTGCGCCGTCGCCTCGACGGGCCGAAGGCGCAGGCGCGTGCCTACGTGATCGACGATGCCGGTGTGATTGCCGCGCAGGGAATTGCCAGCGGCTATCTGGCGGTGCTGGTGCTGGCGCTCTACACCACCACCGATCTGATCCAGAGCCTGTACGGCAGATACTGGTTGTTCTGGGGCATCTGTGTGCTGCTGCTCTACTGGATCAGCTACCTGTGGCTCGCCGCCGACCGCGGGCGCATCGAGGATGACCCGGTCTCTTTCGCCATCAAGGACAGAGTCAGCCGCAACCTGCTTCTGGGTATTGCGGCGATCGGGCTTGCGGCGACATGACGCGCCTGCAAGCGATCACAAATTTAGTCTGGTCGTGGGGTGTGCTGCTGATCGCAATACAGCCAGCGATCGCTGGGGCGGCACCGACAAGCATTCTGGACCTGCAGCCGAACAAGCTCAGCGAACGTGCGGAGTTGCCGCCGCTGGACGGCCATGCCGGGCGAGCCACCCTGATCAATCTGAATCCGAAGATCAACAGCTGGTACGTCTTGCGCATCGATCGCGACGGCGGGCCAGCACCGCGCAGCTACCAGCTCGAGAATGCCGATCCGGCCCGGCAGACCGTGCATCTAAATGGCGACCGGGGACTGCTGCTATCGGGCGTTGGTAGCGATCTGGCCTGCGACCTGTGGCGCCCGGCAGTGTCCGATGCTCTGGACAAAGCGCAGGAATCGGCCCTGCCCTACGCGCCGCTATGCAACAACCACCTCTATCTTCGCAACGTGGTCAAGGGGACGTACACCAATATCGAGCGCATCACTGGCTTTCTGCGTGACCACGTCTGGGGCGGAGAGAAAATCATCGGTTTCGCCAAGGACAAGCTCTACTCCGATGCCTTCCTCGAAAAGGCCAATCCAGCGGCCGACGCTTACACGAGCAGCGTCTACACGGCGCCAATGGGCGCGCCACCCGCTGCAAAGTTGTCCGGACCTGTTGCCGCGATTCGCATCGCGCCGAGCCATCTGGGCCTTGACCCCGGAACCCAGGATGGTCTGCTGCCTGGCCGCTGGTACCCGGTACAAGGCGCATCAGGGATTTATGTGAGCGCGATACAGCCTCTGGCCGCCTACCGATCGGTGCCAGGCACACCGACTCCGGCCGCCTACGATCCGGTGGAGGCCGGTGCCCTGGATTATCTGGTCGCTTTCGATCTGCAGCAGCTCACGCTCGGGTTCGCACTCGGCACCGATCAGCCACGCCTCGGCTGGTCGGCCAGAATCAAGGACAACATGCGCAACGCTGCCATGCCCGGTCCCGATGGCATCGACAGTGCCGCGCCGCTGGCCCGCACCGGCATGGTGAGTCCCGTCGCGCTGCCGCGCATTGCGGCCGCGTTCACCGGTGGCTTCAAGCGTGAGCACGGCGCGTTCCGCTATGGAGCGCTGGCCTCGCGCAACCTGGGCAGTCATTACGGCTTCATCGAGGAGGGAACGGTATTCAGCCGTCTGCAGTCCGGAATGGCGACTCTGTTCGTGCTCGATGACGGCACCGTCGAGATGAAGACCTGGACACTGGACGACAACCGGCTGCTGCCGCGCATCCGGCACGCGCGGCAGAACGGGGTTCCACTGGTCGAGCCTGATGCCTCGACTGGCAAGACCAGGCCGGGCGCACTGGTGGCGCAATGGGGGGCCGGCAACTGGTCGGGTTCCGCCGATGTCAGGCAGCGCACCTTGCGGGCCGGAGCCTGCCTGGTACGGACGCAGACACAGCGCTTCCTGATCTACGGCTATTTCTCCTCAGCCACCCCGCCGGCGATGGCCGGCGTGTTCCAAGCCTACGGCTGCAACTACGCGATGCATCTGGACATGAACGCACTGGAGCACACGTATCTGGCGGTCTACACGAGAAGTGGCAACGCGCTCTCCGTACAACATATGGTCGAAGGCATGGATGCCGTGGACCGGAAAGGCGGCGACGCCTACGCGCCGCGTTTTCTCGCTTTCCCCGACGATCGCGATTTCTTCTATCTGACGCGAAAGCAGGCGGCACCCTGACGATGCGCAGTCACGCCTTGCCTGCGCTCGCACTTGTCTGCACTGGCGCTGGCGCCTTCGCAGCACCACAGCCGCTCGAGAAGCAGAACGAAGCACTGTTCGAGCAGTTGCAGAGTGCGCATCATCTCGATGATTCACAGATGCTGAGCATTCGCCAGATATTCACCAGATCCGGAACGCTCGGCCAGGGCAACCCGGCCTTGACCCAGCATCCGGAAACTTCGGAACAATGTCAGGAGAAACTCGCTCAGCGATCCGAGCCCTACGCCAATCCCGCGTTCGAGAAAATCTGTCGTGCTCCGTACATGGCGCCGCTCTATGACCCGAAGACCCAGAAGCCCGAGGATGCCAAGGCCTGCATCGACCAGTTCGAGTTTCCCGACATCCCGTGCGCCTATCCGGTGGTGTGGGTGCGTGCCAGCGAAGCGGCGGAGATCTGCAAGGTCGAGGGCAAACGGCTTTGCGATGCCCACGAATGGGAAGGCGCCTGCGCCGGCAGTCTTGAGCTACCGGACTATAGATTCGATCTCGCGAAAGGCGTAAGCGTCGAACGGGGCCTGCAGCGAATGCGTGCGGCGCATAACCGGAGCGATGCCGGTAGCAAGTCCTGGAGCTACGGCGCGGTGTACCAGACCGGGATCTGCGCCGCAGCCAGCCACAAGACCCCGGGTTGCTCGGGCGGATCCTGGAGCCAATGCGGCTCCAACACCTACCCGGCAGGCGATTTTTCCGGTTGTCACAGCAGCCTCGACGTCTACGACCTCAACGGCAATGCCGCCGAGCACATGAACCTGCCGTTGAACGAATCCCAGATGGCCAGCCGTGGCAGCAAAGAACTCGGTTATACGGAGATGAAGGGAAGCTGGTTCATCTTCGACACCTACCGCGCACACGACGACTCTTGCCGCTGGCGCGCGCCGTTCTGGCATGGCACTCGCGTGCTGGACAAGGACAGCCACAAGAACTACCACCTGGGATTCCGCTGCTGCAAAGACTCCTGAATGGTCGCGCAGTCGCTATCGGGCTGCTCCAGCTTTCTGGGCCATGGACGGTAGCTTTTCATTGCTCACTCTGTCCGCTTCCGCACAGACCAGAAAAATGCTGACGCCCACCGTCTCAGCATGAAAAGTGAACATCGATCAGACCATTTGATTTTTCATGGCTTCCCGGCGGACAGATTCCGGGACGGTTTGACGCTGAAGAGTTCGGAATTTCTACCCTTGCTTGATTTCGTCGGCTTGATAGGTTCAGCCTACTTCAGCTTGATCATCTACGAGGTGCTCATCGCTGCCAGTGGATGGCAGCCTCCTGCCTGGGGCGACATGCTCAGGATGGCCTCGATGACAGCGGGTCTTGGCGCTTTCGTTCTGCACGATCGTCGTTTTGAGCATTTTGCGAAACGTTCCGATTCAAGGGCGTTGGCCGGGCGCTTCGCGGGCCACGCTCTAGCTTTTCTCGGTGTGCTGACTGTCATCGCATTCGCCGGTCGATGGCTGAAAGATCTGCCGAGCGGATGGCTGATCCTTTGGCTTATTGGCTTTGCTTGCCTGGCCGTATCAACTCGCAGCCTGCTGCTTCAGCGGATACGACGTCGAGATGATCACGACTTGAAGACGGCTTTTGACGCTGCACCAGTTATGGCGTCGCCAGCATCGTCAGCTGCATTCAATCGCTTGGTCGGAGATCGTCTCTCGGTACGCCTGCTTGCCGATAGGCCCATCAAACGGTGGAATGCGGCGCTCAAGTCTGTTGAGGATTCCGTGCTCTGCATCATCCTGCTGGCCATGTTGCAGCCGGTGATGTTGCTCATCGCGCTCGCGATCAGGCTCGACAGTCCCGGTCCCGTGCTATTCCTTCAGCGCCGCCATGGCTTCCAGAGCCGGGAGTTCGAGATCTACAAATTCCGAACCATGCACATCTCGCAACCCAGCGCAGACGGCGCCCTACAACAGACACTCCGGGACGATGCGCGGGTCACGCGGGTCGGACGCGTACTCCGCAAATACAGCCTAGATGAGCTGCCGCAAATCTTCAACGTGCTTGAAGGCAGCATGTCGCTAGTCGGCCCGCGCCCTCATGCCGTCGACATGCGGACCGAGCAGCGGCTGGGACAGGAGATCGTCGATGATTATCTGCATCGCCACCGGGTCAAGCCAGGGATCACCGGCTGGTCGCAGGTCAATGGCTCGCGCGGTGCCACCGATACCGTGGCGCAATTGCGGCAGCGAGTCGAACTGGATCTCCACTACGTCGAGAACTGGTCATTGCTGCTCGATCTGAAAATACTGTCGCGCACCTTCAAGGTGGTGTTGCGGGCAACCAATGCCTATTGATGCCATTTCCCTGTCCAGCAACAAAAGGTGGAAACTGGGGCTCCGTGGCCAGCTGAAAGCCTGGTCTGGTCATTGCAGCTGTCGAACCTTGTGGGTTCTGGTCGGACTCGGCTGTTCGAGAACGGTTGGGGCAGATTCCGTATTGACGCCATACGGATCGGCGCAGGCCGAATACAACTCCAATGTCTTCAGCCTGCCGAACTCCGATCAAGCGTTCCTCGAAACCGGTGACCGGCGTCTGGCCGATGAAACGCTGCGTCTGATCATCGGACTTCAGGCGCGCTTGCCGGTGAGCCAGCAGACCTTCCGGGCAAAGCTGGAAGGCCGTCGCTTCGACTACCTTCATCTGGATCGTCTCGATCACAACGAGTATCGGCTCAGCACCGGTCTCGACTGGCGTCTGGCCACCTTCCTGACGGGAACGCTCGACCTTTCCCAGGAACGCCGCCTGGCACCGTTCACCGATCGGATCAGTACCAATCTGACCTTGGAAAGCGAGCGCGTCCTGTCCGCCAGTTCCGATCTCGAAATCGGCAACGAGTGGCGGCTGGAAACAGCCTTGCGGTCACGGGCTCTGGATTCACCACTACCGAATTTTCCCGGCTTCAAGCTGGAAGAAAACACTGCAGATGTCGCGATCAAGTATCTGATCGGAGAGGGGCTCGATGCCGGCATCTACGGCAAGTACCAGTTCGGAACCTTCAAGGGCGTGCCTGAAGCGGGCGATTTCGACGAACAGAGTCTCGGGCTGGTTGTGGATTATTCGATCGATGAACTATCCAGAGTCGCTGCGCAGGCCGGCTACACCCGACGCCAGGATGAACGTCAGGCAGACGCCAATGGACGCTCTTCGGCGATCACCGGCAAGCTGTCCTACTTTCGTCAACTGACCGGCAAGACCTCGGTCGGGATCGATGCGTTTCGGCGAGTCAATAGTTATGTCGGCGACGCAAGCACGGTGCAGGAGACTGGAGCCGGCCTGGCGCTGAACTGGGCACCGACGGTGAAGATCGGCGTGTTCGCCAACTACCAGTACGGCATCAGCCGATTTCAGCAGTCTGGAACTTCAGCCAGCAACGACAGCCGCCATGACGACAGCCACGTGGCCTCTCTGAAACTGGCTTGGCAGGCGTTGTCCTGGCTGGTGGTGAATCCATACACGGCCTACCAGGTGCGGAGTTCGACGATCGAGCGGAATAGCTTCAAAGCGATAATGGTGGGGCTCGAACTGGGTGCCCGCCTATAAAAATCGCTGGCTTTCGCGTGCTGCCGCACTCAGTACGATGTCGCACATACATCAGCTTTTTGAGAGTCCACTGTGACTCACATGAATACTCAAGAACAAGGACCGTTCACCCTGCCTCATCGGCCTCGACGCCACCGTCTGAGCAGGGACGTGGTGGCACTGCTCGGAGATTCGATGCTGGGGTTCGACTTCGTTGCGATCCTGTTCGCCGCGTGGCTGGCGTCATGGACGATATCTACCGGATTCTCCAGCGCTGTCTTGGTTCCGGAGTTCTGGAGCAACCACAACCGCGCGGCGCTGGCGGGTGCGGTTCTGGGGCCCTTCATCCTGCGCGATCCCGCATTCGTGGCTTGCGTTCGAGACTGCCGAACGCTTTCGCTGATCGGCGGGCACCTCGCCCGCTTTCCCATGTTTGTCGTCATCGTCATCGGCCTCGGCGTTCTGAGTGGCTTCCTGTACGGCGTGTCCATGAACTGGCTGCTGCCGTGGTTTGCGAACGCACTGGTGATCACCTCGCTGGGCCGCTGCCTGCTGGCAGTCACTCTGCAGCGTTTGGAGCGCGACGGGATCATCGTCGAGACCGTCGCCGTGGTTGGCGCAGGACCGGTCGCCGATCGCTTGATCCGCCGGCTTCGCGACGCACTGGGGGACAACGTGTTGATCGTCGGTGTGTTCGACGACCGTTTTGGCCGTAGTCAGAACTGTGCGAACTCGCCCACCGGGTCGGTTGCCGAACTGATCGACCTCGGCAAGTCTCGCTCGCTTGATTGGATCCTGATCACCCTGCCGGATTCGGCCGAAGCCCGGCTGTCGTCAATCGTCCAGCGCCTGAAGGTGCTTGCAGTACCCGTCGGACTCTGCCCGCAGAGTGTTGGCCTTGTTTCCGCGTATCCAGGGATGGCCGACCGAAGCTCGACCCATCGCTTTCGAACACTCTCCGGCCATCTTTCAAGGCGCGGTATCCCGGTCGAAGTCTCGCCTCGACAGCAACGTTCGCCTGTCGGGGAGCTGGAACTGACGCTGGACAACCATGATCTTGGCAGCTTCCTGCAACTGGCCGCAGGCTTCGGACAAGACACTTATGGCTATGTGGTGACGCCTAATGCCGATCACCTACTGCGCCTGCACAGGGAACCTGCCTTTCAGATGTTGTACGCCGAAGCGGCTTATGTGCTGCTCGATAGCCGCTTCATTGCCCATTTGCTGCGTCTGACTCGTGGCTTGCGGCTGCCCACCTGCCTTGGCAGCGACCTGACTGCTGCGCTTTTCGATCGGGTGATCAAGCCCGACGATCGACTGGTGCTGATCGGCGGCAGCTCGGAACAGGCGCGGCGCCTGACAGTACGCTATGGCCTGAAGCACCTCGTCCATTTCAATCCGCCGATGGGCTTCATCCGCACGCCCGCCGCCGTCGAAGCCTGTCTGCAATTCATCGAAGCACAGAGTCCGTTCCGCTACTGCCTGCTGGCGGTCGGCTGCCCGCAGCAGGAAATGGTCGCGCAGCAGCTCAAACTGCGAGGTCGCACGCGCGGACTGGCCTTGTGCATCGGCGCGTCGATCAATTTCCTGACCGGCGAAGAGCGTCGCGCGCCTTTGTGGCTGCAGCGTTGCGGCATGGAATGGTTGTTCCGGCTGGTCAACTCGCCTAGACGTCTCGCGAAGCGCTACCTGGTCCAGGGGCCGAAACTGTTCGCCGTGCTGCGGCGTACCGGAATTCGCCTGCGGGCAGCACGTTGAGTCCCTGCCCAGGTCAGGGCTTCTTCAGCCAATTCCGAAACACCTGGCCATAGCCATCGGTCGGGGTACCGTCGACATCCTTGATCAGGACGTTGTCAGGCTCCGTCCAGACATTCCAGGTGAAGCCGATGACGCTGATCTCCCGCTGATCGGCCCATCGGGTGATGTTGGCGACCAGCGGTGCTCCCCTGGTGCCGGGAACATTGCGATCGCCGGTTTCGGTAGCGATCACGGGAATTCCGGCGGCGAGAATCTCTTCGACATCGGCAAAGACGCCGGGCGAGTAATTGGGCCTGGCATAGGCGTCGCTGCCCCAGGTCTTGCCGAACGTCGGATATGGATGCCAGACGGCCGCCATCTGGTTCAGCGAATCGGCTGGTCGATGTTCCAGCCAGCCACTCAAGTCCTGGCAGT
>NZ_CAISIQ010000164.1 GCF_903885465.1 uncultured Nevskia sp. | reverse complement strand
CGCTTCCTGCGCCTTGTAGCGGCGGCACAGGAACCAGATTTCGCGCGCTTTCTTCTCGCCGACGACGCGGGCGAGATAGGCGGTGCCGAAGCCCGGATCGACCGAACCGACCTTCGGGCCGACCTGGCCGAACTGCGCCTTCTCGGACGCGATGGTCAGATCGCAGATGGTGCAGAACACGTTGCCGCCACCGATCGCGAAACCCTGCACGCGGGCGATGACCACCTTGCGGCAGTCACGGATCGCGGTCTGCAGTTCTTCGATCGGGAAGCCGACCATGCCGCGCGGGCCGTACAGGCCATCTTCCGAGTAATGCACTTTCTGGTCGCCGCCGGTGCAGAACGCCTTGTCGCCGGCGCCGCCGAAGATCACGGTGTTGACCGACTTCTCTTCATCGGCCTTGCGGAACGCGTCGATCAGTTCTTCGACCGTCTGGTTGCGGAAGGCGTTGAACACTTCCGGGCGGTTGATGGTGATGCGCACGGCGTTGGCGCCGACTTCGTAGGTGATGTCCTTGTAATTCGACATGTCGTTTCTCGATCGGTGTAGGGGTAGGCCAGACGAAGCACTGGCGACAGCAACAGGCCCGGGACGTTTGTCTCGGGCCATATGGTATGGAACCATACAATAATATCAACGCAGCGCGGCTTGTGGCGGCGCGGGCTCGCCCGCACTTGCGAGGTGCCGGCATCGAGCGCCGACTTGCCGCCGGGCTGCGCCCACATTGCCTACAGAACGAGAACGAACATGGCTTACGAATCGCTTGAACTTGAAGTTCGCGACGGTGTTGCGCACCTGGTGCTGAACCAGCCGAAGCTCGGCAATCCGTTCAACGCCGCGTTCTGCGCCGATCTCGGCAAGGTCGGCGGCGAACTCGCCAGCCGAAAGGACGTGCGCGCCGTGCTGCTGCGCGCCAACGGCCCGTTCTTCAGCGTCGGCGGCGACGTCAAGATGTTCTCGAAGACACTCGACAGCTTGCCGGACCAGATCCGTGTATGGACCGCCGGCCTGCATCTCGGTGTCGCGCGGCTGGCCCGGCTCGATGCACCGATCGTCGCTGCCGTCCATGCCACGGCCATGGGCGGTGCGGTCGGCCTGTTCGCCGGCTGCGATCTCGTCTACTGCGCGCGCTCGGCGAAGCTCGGCGGCGCCTATACGACGATCGGCTACACCTGCGACATGGGCGCCACCTTCACCCTGGCTTCGCGCATGGGTTTGTCGCGGGCGCGGCGCTTCCTGCTGCTCGGCGAAGTGCTGAGCGCCGAGGAAGGGGAGCGTGCAGGGCTGGTCGATTACGTCGTCGATGACGACGTACTGATGCAGGAAGCCGAAGCCGCAGCGATCCGGCTCGCCAACGGCCCGACGCGGGCTTACGGCGAACTGCGCCGGCTGATGACCACGGCGCTCGGCGCCGGCTTCGAGCGGCAGATGGAAGACGAGGTGCAGGGCCTGATCCGCGCCGCATCCACCGATGACGCCCGCGAAGGCATCACGGCTTTCATCGAGCGTCGGCCGGCGCAGTTCAAGGGGCGGTGAGACGCGCCGCTTGTCCGACAGGAAGTCTCAACGCAGCTTGATCAGCTTCTTGCCGGTATTGCGGCCTGAATAGACGTCGACCAAGGCCTGAGGCGCTTCGGCGATGTCGCTGCTGATGTCTTCGGCGTAGCGCAGCGAGCCGTCGTTCAGCATCGCGGCGAGCTTGGCGGCAACGTCGTCATAGCGTTTGATGTGATCGAAGATCACGAAGCCTTCGAGGCGCAGGCGACGCGTCAGGATTTCGCGCTCGATGCGCGGGCCGGTCGGATTCGGTGCCCAGCTGGCGATCGACATCGTGCCGCACTGGATCACCCGGCCGAACCAGGCCATGTGACGGATCACGCTGTCGGCAATCTCGCCGGCGGTGTTGTCGAAAAAGACATTGACCCCGTTCGGGCAGGTTTCCTTGAGCTGCGGCTCCAGCGGCTGCTTGTAATTGATGAAGGCTTCGTAGCCGTAATCGGCGATCGCCTGGCGACCTTTCTCGTCGGAACCGACAACGGCAACGCCGCGTGCGCCGGCCTGCTTGGCGAGCTGGCCGACGATGCTGCCCACCGCGCCGGCTGCCGCCGTGACCAGCACCGTTTCGCCGGGCTTCGGCGCGCCAATGTCATGCAGCGCGAGATAGGCGGTGAGGCCGTTGATGCCGAGCAGACCGGCGCCGGTCGACAGCGGCGCCTGCTTCGGATCGACCTTGCGCAGCACACCGGCCGCTGTGGCGACGCAGTAGTCCTGCCAGCCAAACCAGCCGTAGAGAAACTGGCCTTCGGCAAAGTCCGCGTGCTTCGACGCGATCACCTTACCGACTGCCATCGCCCGCATCACCGCGCCGATCGGCACCGGCGGGGCGTAATTGTTTTCGTCGTTGACATAGCCGCGCTGGGCCGGGTCCACCGACAGATAGTGGTTTTCGACCAGGAACTCGCCGTCCTTGAGTTCCGGCACGGCCACGGTCTTCAGCTCGAAATGCTCGGGCTGCGGAATGCCGACCGGGCGGGATTTGAGGGTGATCTGGCGGTTGTTCATGGCGACACCTTTGAATGAGTTGCAGAGTCGGGAATTCGAGTGGCGAATCCCGCATACATCGTCATTCCCGCGAAGGCGGGAATCCAGTTGTTTGTTTCCAGCGGTGTGCATGCATCGGAACTGGATTCCCGCCTGCGCGGGAATGACAGTCCACAAAAAAGCCGCGCGGCAACAAGGCCGCGCGGCTTCGGCAAACGAAGGCCAAGCGAAGCTCGGCCGACGTTTCAGCCATGCATCGTCAGGCCGCCCGAGACGGAGATCGTCTGGCCGGTCATGAACGAGGCGTCGTCACTGGCGAGGAACGCCACCAGACCCGGGTAATCGCTCGGCTCGCCGATACGGCCCAGCGGCACGCCGCGGACCATCGCATCGCGAATCTTCTGACCTTCCTCGCCGGTGCCGACGAAGGCGTCCATCGCCGGGGTGTTGGTCGGGCCGGGGGCGATGCAGTTCAGGGTCACGTTCTTGCGCGACACTTCACGAGCCAAGGCCTTGGCGAACGCAATCGTCGCGCCCTTGGTGCCCGAGTACACGACTTCGCCGGACGAACCGACGCGGCCGGCATCAGAGGCGATGAAGATCACGCGGCCACCACCACGCTGGACCATGCCCGACACCACGGCATGAGTCATGTGCAGCGGGCCCATGTAGTTGATGTCGACAACCTTCTTCCAGAAGTCCGGGGTGGTCTTCAGGAACGGGATCGGCTTGTCCCAGCCCGCATTGTTGACCAGTGCCCAGGTCGGACCGATCTTGGCTTCGACTTCGGCAACCGCCTTCTTCACGGCTTCGTAATCGGTGATGTCGCAGATGCCGGCCGTGGCTTTGCCGCCGGCTGCTTCGATCTCGGCAACGGCCTTGGCCGCTGCTTCCGCATTCATGTCGAGCACGCCGACGATCATGCCTTCTTCCGCCAGACGCTTGGCGATCGCGAGGCCGATGCCGCTGGCTGCGCCGGTGACTAGGGCCACCTTGTCTTTGAGTCCACGCAAGATTCTTTCTCCTGAAGGGTGCTGCACAATGAATGCCGGGCCAATGTCGGAGGATCCCTGCAGGGCCAGCCATGGCTTGCCCGAAGGGGTCCAACCAACATAGTATGGCACCATACTACAATGTAGATTGGCGTTCGCAAAGCCATCAACATGGTGACGATCTCCGGCCAGCCTGCCCTTAGTCGGGTGCAGCCGGGCCGGGATCGGCGCATGTTGACGGCTGATGACTGCACGATCGACGACACGATGCGGAGGGGTGCGTGAACGACAGCCAGGTGGCGGGCGAAGCCTACGAGGGCGGTAGCGGGTCGGTGCTGGTGTTGCTGCATGGATTGGGTGGCACCTGGCATATCTGGAAGCCGGTGCTGCCGCTGCTGGAGAAGCACCATCGAATCATCGCGCCGACCCTGCCCGGACATCCGGGCGGCCCGGCGATTCCCGAAGGCGTGACACCCACTGTCGATGTGCTCGCCGATCTGCTGATCGCCGATCTCAAGGCGCGCGGTATCGAGCACGCTCATGTCGCCGGCAATTCGCTCGGCGGCTGGCTGTCGCTGGAACTGGCACGGCGCGGCTTCGCGACCTCGGTCACTGCCTTGTCGCCTGCCGGTGGCTGGGCGACCCAGGAAGATTACAAGGCGATCGCCAAGTCGTTCCGCATCGTCTTCATGATCCTGCCGATCCTGATCTTCCTGACGGCGCTGTTCCTGAGGTTCGCCTGGGTGCGTCGCACGCTGAACAAGCAGGGCATGGAGCGCGGCGATCTCGTTTCGCCAGCGGAAAGCAGCCGGGCGATGAAGTCGATGCGCGACACGACGATGCTGCCGGCGCTGCTGCTCAGCATGGGTCAGCGCGGCGGCATCGCGCCGTTCAAGGTCAACCCGCCGCTGGTGCGTATCGCCTGGTGCGAGCTCGACAAGGTCATTCCGTTTGCGCGCTACGGCAAGCCGCTGCAGACCGTGGTGCAGGGCTCGGAAAGTCTGTTCCTGCCCGGCTGCGGCCATGTGCCGATGTATGACGATCCTGAACTGGTGACGTCAGTGATCCTCGCCACCACGGCGCGTGTCGATGCGCCGGCTGCAGGGAGTGTCGCAGCATGAATCTGATGAACCTCAACCCTGTGGTCGCCGCGACTCTGATCCAGCGCCGCCAGGTGGCCCGGCAGGTGTCGCGCAGCGAACGCTTCGTCGATCAGATCGCCAAGCTTGCCGCGCAGCTCAAGCTGCCGGTCGACAAGGTCGCCGCGGAAGCGCTGAAAGGCCTTGAAGAAATCGTCACCGTGCAAAGCCCGGCG
>NZ_CAISIQ010000163.1 GCF_903885465.1 uncultured Nevskia sp. | reverse complement strand
CACGCATTACCCGTCACTCGGCGCGGTGATCGCGCTGTTGCTGAGCGTGCCGGGACTGTTCGTGCTGTCGTTCCTGCCTTTGTTGCTGGCCGTCGCCTTGTCGGTGGCCGCGTTCCTCTACGCCGGCCGCATCGCGCTGCGGCTGGCCGAGCGGGCGCCCGGTGCGCCGGAGCCGCCGGCCGATCTGAAGACCTGGGCCAAGGCGGCGCTCGATGAAGCCTTGCTTGGCTACTTCGTGATCTGCGCCAAGATTCCGTCCGGCACCGAAGCCGAGGAACTGGTGCGCGATGCCGCCCTGATGGAAGCGGTGCTGAGCCAGCGCGGCTGGCTCGATCATCCCGAGTATTACCATCAGATTCCAAGTGCGCCGACCGACGTCGAGCTGTCGCCAGCCAGCTTCAAGAGCTTCAGCTACCAGCACCTCAAGTTCAGCAGCGAGTTCCGCCCGCACGCCGAAATTCCCGGCGCCGAGCTGTGGAACAGCTATGTGCCGAACCGGACTTGCCACGCCAGTCTGTTCCGTCAGCCGGAAGCGGGCCGGCCATGGCTGCTGTGCATCCACGGTTACCGGATGGGTACCACGTTCCTCGATCTGCGCCTGTTCGCCCCGCACATCCTGTTTCAACGTCTGAAACTGAACGTGGTCATGCCGACCTTGCCGCTGCATGGCTCGCGGCGCATCGGCCGGCAGAGTGGCGATCACTATCTCGACGGTGATCCGCTCGATCTGCTGTTCGCGCAGACCCAGGCGCTCTGGGACTTGCGCCGAACCATCGCCTGGATTCGTGCGCAGGAGCCGAATGCCCGCATCGGCGTGCTCGGCTACAGCCTCGGCGGTTACAACGCAGCGCTCTTGGCGACTCATGAAGCGGGACTGGATTTCGTCGTCGCCGGCATTCCGGTCGCCGATTTCGCCTCGGTGCTCTGGCAGCACGTGCCTCCGCAGCTGCGGACCTACTTCGAAGCCGAAGGCCTGAGCCGCGAGCGCTATCAGCGCCTGTTGCATCTGGTGTCGCCGCTGACCTTGCCGCCAAAGCTGCCGGCCGAGCGCCTGCATCTGTTTGCCGGCAGCGCCGATCGCATCGTGCCGCCGGGGCAGCCGCTGAAACTGGCGGCGCACTGGCAGCGCGAAGTGCACTGGTATCACGGTGCGCATCTGACCTTCCGCGGTGAGCGCGCTGTGGTTCGCTGCATCGATGACGCGATGACCGGTGCCGGCTGGAAAGGCCCGCGCTAGGGCCTTCAGACCCGAATCGAACAAGCGTTAAACTGACTGTTCCGACGACACCCGAGCAATCCCCTGGAGGGGTAGCGATTCGATGAAGAAAGTCTGCATCAGCGGCAGCGGCCTGTTCACCCCGGCCGAGTCCGTATCGAACGACGAGCTGGTGGTCGCGTTCAATGCCTATGTCGACCGCTACAACGCCGAGCACGCTAATGCGATTGCGGCCGGCACAGTCACCGCGCTGGCACCGTCATCGAGCGAATTCATCTTCAAGGCCTCGGGCATCAAGGCGCGCTATACGGTCGACAAGGCCGGCGTCATCGATCCCGAAATCATGCACCCGCAGATTCGCGTGCGCGGCAACGACGAGCCCTCGCTGATGGTCGAGATGGGCCTGGTCGCGGCGAAGCAGGCGCTGGCCAATGCCGGGCGAACGGCTGCCGATATCGACGCGACGCTGGTGGCCTGCTCGAACATGCAGCGTCCTTATCCGGCGATGGCGGTGGAACTGCAGCACTTCCTCGGCGCCGGCGGATACGGTTACGACATGAATGTCGCCTGCGCCTCGGCAGCGTTCGGCGTGCAGACGGCGGTCGATGCGGTGAGCCGTGGTTCGGCGCGCGCCGCGCTGGTGGTCAGCCCGGAAATCTGCACGGGCCATCTGAACTTCCGCAATCGCGACTGTCATTTCATTTTTGGCGACGCCGCCACCGCGCTGGTCGTCGAGCCGCTGGAAACCGCGACCGGCGAACACCGCTTCGAAGTGCTTGGCACCCGGCTGCAGACCCAGTTCTCGAACAACATCCGCAACAACTTCGGCTTCCTGAACCGTTCCGAGGAACCGTCCCGGCCGTGGAACGATGTGCTGTTCACCCAGGAAGGCCGCAAGGTATTCAAGGAAGTGGTGCCGATGGTCGCCGAGTTGCTGATCTCGCATCTGACCGATCTCGGCATCGAGCCGAATTCGGTGAAGCGCTTCTGGCTGCACCAGGCCAACCTGAGCATGAATCAGCTGATCGCCAAGAAAGTGCTCGGCCGCGAACCGAGCATCGAGGAAGCGCCGATCATTCTCGATGAGTACGCGAATACGTCATCTGCGGGCTCGGTGATCGCCTTCCACAAGTATCACGCGGACTTGAAGCCGGGCGATGTCGGAGTGCTGTGCGCGTTCGGCGCCGGCTATTCAGCCGGCAGTGTCGTCGTTCGCAAGCTGTAAACCCTCGGTCGCGGCGGTAAACCCCGGTTCCTGATGCCTTTTTCTTCGACTGTCAAACGGCTGTCACAT
>NZ_CAISIQ010000162.1 GCF_903885465.1 uncultured Nevskia sp. | reverse complement strand
GCCGACGCACGCTGCCGCCGACGATCAGCGCATCGACGAAGCTGACGTGATTGCAGATGACGATCGCCGGCCCTTCCTCGGGAATGTTCTCCAGCCCTGAAACACGGATGCGGTACAGCACGCGGATCATCATCCAGGCGACGAAGCGCATCAGGAATTCCGGCACCAGGCCGTAGATGAATACCGCGACGCCGGCATTGAGAATCGCCGCGGCGAGGAACAGTTGCGGGATGTTCAAGCCAAGCTTCAGCAGCGCGATCGCCAGCATCGCCGAGGCGACCATGAACGCGGCGTTGAGGATGTTGTTGCCGGCGATGATCCGGGAACGATGGCTGGCGGCCGAACGGGTCTGGATCAGCGCGTACAGCGGCACGATGAACAGGCCGCCGGCAACACCGATCAGCATCAGATCGGCGAGCACGCGGATGCTGCCGGCCTGCGCCAGCCAAGCTGCCGCACCGAGGCCCGTGGTCACCGCCTCAGCCGGTGCTGCGAAGTACAGGTCGACGCCGAACAGGCTCAGGCCGATCGAGCCCAGCGGCACCAGACCGATCTCGACTCGATGGCCGGACAAGCGCTCGCAGAGCAGCGAACCGAGGCCGATGCCGAGCGAGAACACGGTCAGCAGACAGGTCACTACCTGTTCGTTGCCGCCGAGGTTCAGCTTGGTCCAGTTCGGCAACTGGGCGAGGAAGGTGGCGCCGTAGAACCAGAACCAGGAAATGCCGAGCACCGACAGGAACACCGTGCGGTTGCTGCGCATGAAAGCGATGTTGCGCCAGGTTTCGCTGAAGGCATTCCAGTTGATCTTCAGATCGGGTGCTGCCGCAGGCGCCGTTGGAATCGCCCGCGCCGTGAGATAGCCGAGCACCGCGATCGCCACGATCACGATGCTGACACCGGGCACGCCGTAGCTGCGCGCAATCAGCCAGCCGCCGAGCATCGTCCCGAGCAGGATCGCCAGGAAGGTGGCCGCTTCCACCCAGGCGTTGCCGCTGATCAGCTCGGCAGGATGCAGCGCCTGCGGCAGGATCGAATATTTCACCGGGCCGAACAGCGCCGACTGCGCGCCCATCAGAAACAGCACGCCGAGCAGGAACGGCACCTGGCCGAGATACAGGCCGATCACGGCGAGTCCCATGATGCCGATCTCGACGAACTTGATGATCCGGATCAGCCGCGCTTTCTCGTACTTCTCGGCCAGCTGGCCGGCCGTTGCCGAGAACAGGAAGAACGGCAGGATGAACAGACCGGCGGCCAGGTTCACGTAGAGATTGATCTGGTCCTGACTCAGGCCGGCGATGCCGAAGCTGACCAGGATCACCAGTGCGTTCTTGAATACGTTGTCGTTGAACGCGCCGAGCGTCTGGGTCCAGAAGAACGGGCCGAAGCGACGGGTGCCGAGGAGGTTTTCGCGGGGAGCGTCTTGCATGCGCAGTCTCATCGTTCAGATGCAGCAGCCTCGCATGAAGATCCGGGCACGACCACGTGCAGCCCGACGCACGTGCGCTTCGAGGGCAGGCCCGGTGCCATGGCGCCGCCCTCGCCGCATCGCTATCGTGTCGGCCTCTCAACCGGAGCCAAGCCCATGGATTTCGCCCCCAGCCCGCGTACGCAGGATTACCTTCGCCGCATCCGCGCCTTCATCAAGGACCGCGTGCTGCCGGTGGAAGCGCAGCATCTGCGCGAGATCGCCGAGCGCAAAGTCGGTGGCGACTGGACGCAGTGGACGGTGAGCCCCGAGTTCGAAGCGCTCAAGGCCGATGCCAAGGCGCAAGGCCTGTGGAACCTGTTCCTGCCGGACCCGGACCTCGGCGGCGGCTTGAGCCATGTCGAGTACGCAACGCTGGCCGAAGAGATGGGCAAGAGCCTGCTGGCACCGGAAGTGTTCAATTGCTCCGCACCCGACACCGGCAACATGGAGGTGCTCTACAAGTACGGCAGCGACGAGCAGAAGGAGACCTGGCTGAAGCCGCTGCTGGCCGGCGAAGTCCGCTCGGCGTTCTGCATGACCGAGCCCGATGTCGCCTCGTCCGACGCCACCAACATGCGCGCCACGGCGATCGTCGAAGGCAACGAGGTGGTGCTCAACGGCAAGAAGTGGTGGTCATCCGGCATCGGCCATCCGCACTGCAAGGTGGTGATCTTCATGGGCCTGTCGCAGCCGGATTCGGCGCGCCACAGCCAGCATTCGATGGTGCTGGTGCCGATGGACACGCCAGGCATCACCATCAAGCGGATGCTCCCCGTGTTCGGCGAGTACGACCCGCCGGCCGGCCACGGCGAGGTCTGGTTCGACAATGTGCGGCTGCCGGTCTCGGCAATCATCAAGGGCGTCGGCAAGGGCTTCGAGATCGCCCAGGGGCGCCTCGGTCCGGGCCGCATCCATCACTGCATGCGCTGCCTCGGCGCTGCGGAACGTGCCCTGCAATTGATGATCGAGCGTGGGCTTGATCGCGTCGCCTTCGGCAAGCCGCTGATCAACCTCGGTGGCAACCGCGAGCGGATCGCCGATCTGCGCATCGCCATCGATCAGGCGCGCCTGCTGACGCTGTACGCCGCGTGGAAGATCGACAAGGTCGGCGCGCTTGCGGCACTCACGGAAATCTCGGCGATCAAGGTGGTCGCGCCGAACGTGCTGCAGACCGTCGTCGACGCCGCGATCCAGATTCACGGCGGCGCTGGCGTCGCCTACGAAACCATTCTGCCGATGCTCTATGCACAAGCTCGCGTGCTGCGCCTCGCGGACGGCCCGGACGAAGTGCATCGCGGCATGATCGCCAAGGTCGAACTGGCGAAGTACGGCAGCCGTCTGGCCAAGCTCAAGGAATCGCAGTCGTGACCCGTGTCTTCATCACTGGTGGCGCTTCCGGCCTCGGCCGCGCATTGGCCGAAGCCTATGCGCGTGATGGCGCAAGAGTTTGCATCGGCGACATCAATGCCGCGCGCTGTGCGGAAACGCTGGCGGCCCTGACGGCGCTTGGTGCCACGGCGCATGCCCTGCTCTGCAACGTCACCGACGAGGCCAGCCTGCAGGCCGCCGCCGATTGGCTGCAGACGAATTGGGGCGGTGTCGATCTGGTGTTCAACAACGCGGGGGTTGCCGATGCCGGTGGCATCGATGAAATGCCGATCGCCGACTGGCAGTGGATGATCGACATCAACCTGCTCGGCGTGGTGCGCGGCTGCAAGGTGTTCACGCCGATGCTGAAGGCGCAGAAGTCCGGGCATCTGATCAACATCGCGTCGATGGCCGGGCTGATCCATCCGCCGATGATGTCGGCCTACAACGCCACCAAGGCCGCAGTCGTCGCGCTCAGCGAAACCCTGCACGCCGAGCTGCATCCGCATGGCATCAAGCTCAGCGTGGTCTGCCCGGCGTTCTTCCGGACCAATCTTGCCGAGTCGGTCCGCACCGCCAATGCCGACATGGCGCGGCTGACCTCGAAGCTGATCAACAAGTCGCAGATCGGTGCCGACGAGATCGCCGCGCTGGTGAAGGCCGGAGTCGCGAAAGGCGATTTCCATGTGCTGACGCATGTGAAGGAAAAACGCATCTGGCTGTTCAAGCGCGCCGTGCCGTTCGCGGTCTATGCGGCAGCAATGCGCCGGCAGATGGCGAAGATGATGGCCAAGCGGGCGGCACGCTAACGGTGTGCCGAGGCAAGCTCAAGCGTCATTCCCGCGCAGGCGGGCATGACGGCAAGGACGAGCCCCGTGCTTGTCGGTTACCGGACTAAGCCCGCACGCACTCGAATCGCATCCGTTCGCGGCCGTCGACCATCACCGTCCCGACGAACATCGCAAACGGCCGCAGCCACAGACCCGTCGCGTTGTAGAGCGGCCGATAGACCACGTGCGGCTCGAGCGTTTCGCTGTGCCGCGCCACACCGATCACTTCGTACTCGCCGCCCTTGTAATGGCGATAGCGGCCCAGAGGCAGGCTCGGCAGTGCTGGCAGGTCGTCGTTCATCGTCAGGTCGCCGCGTTCGAGGTGGGTGCGATCGTAACTGCCACGAGCCTCCGCCGGGACAGACACAGGCGATTCGTTTTCCAATCGATATATAAAGCACCTAATATCGGCGCTCCGTCATCGCTCTGGTTTCGTCCATGCGCCTGCCCTTCGCGTTCATCGCCCTGTTCGTACTCAGCTTCAACGCCCGGGCGGAAGAAGCCGTGCGCGTGTTCGCGGCCGCCAGCCTGAGCAGCGCGCTGAACGAGATCGGCAAGCAGTGGCAGCAGGCCGGACATCCAGCGCCGAGCCTGGCCTATGCGGCCTCGTCGGCGCTCGCCAAACAGATCGAAGCCGGTGCGCCGGCCGATCTGTTCGCCTCCGCCGATCTCGGCTGGATGGACTACGTCGAGCAGAAGAACAAGCTGGCACCCGGCACCCGCATCAGCCTGCTCGGCAATGCGCTGGTGCTGATCGCGCCCAAAGGCCGCGGCTTCAAGGTCGACATGCGCACTGGCGGCGATCTCGCCAAGGCCTTCGAAGGCAAGCTGTGCACCGGCGAAACCAGCTCGGTACCGGCCGGCATCTACGCCAAGCAGAGCCTGACCGCGCTCGGCTGGTGGGAGGCGTTGCAGGGCCGCATCGTCGGTGCCGATGACGTGCGCACCGCGCTCGCTTTCGTCGAACGCGGCGAATGTGCGGGCGGCATCGTCTACGCCACCGATGCCGCGATCAGCGACAAGGTCGAAGTGGTCGCGACCTTCCCGGCCGACAGCCACAAGCCGGTGATCTACCCGTTCGCGCTGGTCGCCGACGGAAGGCCGGAAGCAGCTGCCTTTCTCGATTACCTGAAGACCTCGCCCGCGGCGGCCACCGTCTTCCAGCGCAATGGCTTCGTGTTGCTGATGCCGAAATGATCCGGCGATGACCCCGCAATGACTCTGACGCCGGACGAGTGGCAGGCGCTCCTGCTGTCAGCGAAGGTCGCCAGCTGCGCAACCCTGATCTGCCTGCCGGCCGGCATCGCGCTGGCCTGGCTGCTGGTCCGTCGCGAGTTCCCCGGCAAGCTGCTGGTCGATGCGCTGGTGCAGTTGCCGATGGTGCTGCCGCCGGTGGTACCCGGGTATTTGCTGTTACTACTGCTCGGCACTCAGGGGCCGGTCGGCGGCTGGCTGCAGGCGCAGTTCGGCATCGTGCTGGCGTTCACCTGGAAAGGTGCGGTGCTGGCCTCAGCGGTGATGGCGTTTCCGCTGATGGTGCAGCCGGTGCGGCTGGCGTTCCGGATGATCGACCGTCGTCTGGAGCACGCCGCCAGCACGCTCGGCGCAACGCCCTGGCGCGTGTTCCTGAGCGTCACCCTGCCGCTGGCGCTGCCCGGCATCATCGCCGGCGCGATGCTGTGCTTCTCGCGCAGCCTCGGCGAATTCGGCGCGACCATGGCTTTCGTCGGCAACATCCCTGGCGAGACCCGCACCCTGCCGCTGGCGATCTACAGCTACACGCATCTGCCCGACGGTGAAGCGGCGGCACTGCGGCTGACCTTGCTGTCGATCGCGCTGGCCTTCGCGGCCTTGATCGCCAGTCATCTGATCACCCACCGTACCGAGCGCCTGCTCGGCCAGCTTGAACCGCGAGGCCGCGATGCTGGCGCTTGATGTGGTGCTCTCGCGTGGCCCCTTCACGCTGTCCGCGAAAGCCGCCATCGGCCCAGGTGTCACCGGCATCTGCGGCCCCTCCGGCGCGGGCAAGAGCACCTTGCTGAGCCTGATCGCCGGCCTGCTGAAACCGCAGCGCGGTTCGCTGCATTTCGGCAATGACTGCCTGGTCGATGTCGACCGCGGGCGTTTCGTGCCGCCCTGGCAGCGTCACTTCGGCCTGGTGTTCCAGGATGGTCAGCTGTTCCCGCATCTGAGCGTGCGCGACAACCTGCTGTACGGCTGGAAGCAGCTGGCGCCGGATGCGCGTCGATTCACCCTGGATCAGGTCGCCGCGCTGCTGGAGATCGACGGCCTGCTCGCGCGCCGGCCGCTGCAGCTGTCCGGTGGCGAGCGCCAGCGGGTCGCACTCGGTCGGGCGCTGCTCTATTCGCCGCGCCTGCTGCTGCTCGATGAGCCGCTGTCGTCGCTGGACGAGCGCCTGAAGCAGCAGATCCTGCCGTTCCTGAAGCGGATCAAGACCGAGACCGGCGTGCCGATGATCTATGTCAGCCATTCGCGTGCGGAGGTCGATTACCTCGCCGATCGGGTGCTGACCGTCGATGCCGGGCGGCTGTCGGAGTAGCCCCGACCGGGCTACATCACACCCGACGCAAGCTCCGGCATCTGCTCCAGCGCGTCCTCGATGATCTCCAGCGAATGCCGACATTCCTGCTGGCTGGAGATGCCACCGAGGCAGACCCGCACCGCTTCCGGCGCCGGGCCGGTGACGGTGAAGGCATCGGACACCACCACGCCAACGCCGCTGCTGCGAAGGTGCGTGGCGAACTCGATGCGATTCCACGGCGCCGGCACCCGCAGCCAGAGGTGGAAAGCTTCGGGCTGCGACGAGTAGTCGGCGCGCTTCAGCACTTCGGTGGCGATCGCCTGCCGCGCTCGTGATTCTTCGCGGATCGCTTCGGTGGCGAGCTTGACGGTGCCATCGTTGATCCACTGGGTGGCCAGCATCGTGGTGATCGGCGAAGCCATCACGCTCGAAGTGCGCAGGCTCGACGACAGCCGCGCCGTATACCGCGTGTTCGGCGCCGCCAGATAGCCGACTCGCAGACCAGCGCCGACGCACTTCGCGAAACCGGTGACGTGGAACACCAGCTCCGGCGCCAGCACCGCGAGCGGCACCGGCGCGACGCTGGGCAGGAAACCGTAGGCATCGTCCTCGATGATCGGCACCGAGTAGCGGCGGGCGATCTCGACGATCGCTTCACGACGCGCCTGCGACATGGTCGCCGTCGTCGGGTTCAGGAAGGTGGGGTTGCAATACAAAGCTTTCGGCAGCAGCGAGGCGCAGGCGGCGCCGAAGGCTTCCGGGTCGATGCCTTCGTCATCGCTGGGCAGGCCCATCAAGCGAATGCCGAGCTGCGCGGCCAGGCCCTTCACGCCGGGATAGGTGATCGCTTCGCAGCAGATCGTCTCGCCCGGCCGCGCCAGCACCGAGAACAGCGCCAGCAATGCCGACTGCACGCCGGGCACCACCAGCACGCGGTTCGGCTGCAGATCCGGAATGCGCTCGCCGAGCCAGCGGGCACCGGCCTCGCGATCCGCCGGGCTGCCGCCGAATTCCTGATAGCGCAGCAGCGCGTGCAGATCCGGCACTTCGCGCAGCGCGGCGAAACCGGCGCGCAGGCGCTGCTGGGTGATGCCGTCCTGCGGCTCCGGCGGCATGTTCATGGTCATGTCGATCAGGCCGACCGCCGCCGGCGAGCGCACCACGGTCGGTGCCGGCGTGGCCGGTAGCACGAAGGTGCCGCGGCCGGCCTGGGAGTCGATCAGCTTGCGGCGCTGCGCTTCGGCATAACCGCGCGACACCGTGGTGAAGTTGAGATCGAGATGCTTGGCCAGCGCGCGCAACGGCGGCAGGCGCTGCTCGGCGGCGAGCCGGCCGGCCTGAATGTCATCGGCGATCGCATCGGCAATCGCCAGGTAAGCCGGCTTGGTGCTGGCCCGGACCATCGCAGCCCAGCGGTTCGGCGTCGTGCTCATCGAAAGGGATCTCGGTTTCGGTGCAGCCGGGTCATTCGGCGCTCGGATCGTGCAATGGACAAGCCGCACCGACCGCCCAGCGCTGCGATACGGCCAAGGCATGCAACAGCGCCCTATCGGGCCACAAGTAAATTGCTCATCAATTCATCAGCCTGCGTAGATGATCGCACGGTGATTGCATCGAGGAAAGCCAGTAGTGGCATATCGATTGCTGCAATTCGAAAGTCACGCCGCGCCGCGTGGCGGCAGGGCGCATCAACCACGGAGCGGGGTCATGCCCGAAGTCCATTTTCGCGTGCGCTGGCCCGATCAGTCGGCCACGCGCTGCTATTCACCATCGACGACCATTCGCCGCGCGCTGGGGCCGGGCAAGAGCTATCCGCTCGGCGAGTTCGTATCGATCAGCCGCGCCGCGCTGGAGCGTGGCAGCGAGCGGGTACGCCGCAAGCATGGCTTCGCCTGCGGCCATGCCGAGATGCAGATCGCGATCATCGAAAGCTTCGCCGCCCGCTTCGCCGATCAGCCGGACGCGCAGGTGACGATCGAGGCTTACGAAGACTGATCGCGTCTGCCATCAGCAGCTCACGCAGGGATTGCCCCTGCGTGAGAAGACTCCACGACTCAGGCCGGCATCGGCTTCGCGAGCTTACCGGCAATGTTCAGGCTGACCATGCCGAAACCCGCCGCAACGATGATCGACAGGATGTTGATGACCAGCGGATTGGCGAAGTTCAGGGTCATGAAAGTTTCGTTGCTGAGCTTGTTGGCGCTCAGCAGGTAGGCGAACGTCGATGCATAGCCGATCACCGTGGCCGGAATCGCACCGAACACCGGCAGGTTGGCAGCCAGCGCCATGCAGGCCGTGGTGGCACCGACGACGAGCGCCGGCCACATCGCGCCGGGCAACGGCACCGGCACGTTGAGAATGATCAAGCTTGCGACCGAAGCCAGCACCACGCCGAGACTGCCGCAGATCACCAGGGATTTGAACGCATCCTTGCTGCCGCCGAGTGCCACGCCCATGCAGGTGGCGAGAAACACGGCCCAGATGAAGAACATGCCGAACGACAGCGCGAGGTAGGTCAGCAGCGCACCGATGACTCCGAGCGGAACTGCGAGTGCATTGACGAATTTCATGAAGTGACTCCTTGGAATGGTTGAGAACTGCATCGATCAACGAAGGACTTCATGACAGGAACGGCCGGGCTCCCGGTTACCGCATGCAGGGCCCGCAGGTCAGAAGACCGGACAACTGCTGTGGCCGTTTCACGGCAGCTGTCCGGGTGCTGCAACAACTCGGGGGTGCAACCGCGGCCAGCGCACGGCATGCGCCGATCGACTTCATCGGCGCGCGCTGACCGTCACATCGGAAAGATCAGAACGAGATGAAGAAGCCGACGTTGTAGTTCGAGGTGTTGATCGTCGCGCCGCTGTTGGCTTTCGACTTGGCGTCGGTGTACTCGGTGGTCAGGGTCAGGTTGTCGAGCAGCTTGTGATACAGGCCGATCGTGTACTTGCTGTTCGCCTTGAGCAGATCGCCGCCGTCGGCATCGCCATCGGTGGTGTTCAGGCGGCTGATGCCGTAGTTCGCGCCGAGCGTGGTCTTGGCGTAGGTGTACGTCGCCTGGATGTAGCCGCCCTGGGAAACGCGCGCCTTGCCGGTCGGCGAGAAGCCTTCGATGAAGTACGAGTACGCGCCCAGACCTTCGCCGTAGTAGTAGTGGCCGACCAGTGCGGCACCGGCGTAAGCGACCTTGCTGGTGACGTCGAAGCCGAGCGCGACCGGATTGCGATCGGTCAAAGTGGCGCCGGCGCCGGCCACCGTCAGCTCCTGCTTCTGGTACAGGCCGTCGGCCGACACGAAGCCGTTGAGGCCGGTGGTCGCGCCGAACTTGTACTTGACCTGGCCCTGGATCTGCGGCGCCGGCTTGGCCGAGGCGGTGGAACCGGCACCGATGCCGGTCAGCGCGATCGCATCGAGCGGCTGATAGATGCCGGCCGATACGGTCAGGCCGCTGAAGCTCGGCGTGGTGTAGGTGATGCCGGCGTTCGGTGTCGAGAACAGATGGCCGAAGCCGATCGTGCCGAGCGTGGTGTTGGCTGGCGAGGTCGCGGTGCGCACGCTGGCGACACCGACGGCGATCAGGGTGATGTCGTTGACGATCGCGTCGAAGCCGAGCATCGAATAATCACGGCCGACTTTCAGCGTGCCGAGTTCGGCAGTGCTGAACGTGGCGTAGACCTGTCTGATGTCGAGATTCGGGCTGCCGAGCGCGACGTTGCCAGCACCGCTGCCCAGATTCGGGCCGTTGCCGAACGCGAAGTCGTTGTTCGCCACTCCGGGGTAGAAGCCGTAGAAGACGGCGGTGTCGACGCCGGAAACCTGAGTCTTCACGCCGAGCACGATGCCATTCGGCAGATTGCCGGAGTTCAGGCTGGAAGCCTTGCCCGAGGCGCCCGCCGGCGCTGCGCACAACAGGCTGCCGGCCACCACGCCCGGATTCTTGTCGCAGTTGGTGAAGGTGTAGTTGGTGTTGACGTTGCCGGACACGCTGAAGGTGATGCCGCCGGTTTCAACGGCAAACGCCTGTGCGGCGCCGCTGCCCAGGCCGGCGCCGAGAAACATCAGTGCGGCGCTGCCGCGCGCCAGAATGCGAGTGTTGCTGGTCATGGTGTAGCTCCCTAGGGTTGATCGATCGAACGCAGCGAGAAGGCTTGGAACCCGAAGCGCTCGCTGCCGGGTTCGGCGATCGCAGGAGCAAACGATATGCCAACTGTTGCAGATAATTAGCGATCAATTTCCATAATTGTTCTGCAATGTGTTGCCTGACAAAGGGATTTGCCGGCGCAACAAATTTTCACTGGCTCGGTCATCCGGAGACCGGGTAAACCGGCTGCGAAAAGATGCGATCACTCTAGGAACTTGGTCGAAGAAGAATCGTTAATTATTGTTTTTTATTGATTTTATGGGATATCAGCGATCAGAAATCCTGATCAATTCGATGCGATCACTACTCGAACGAGCCGCTGCGGCCTGACAGAAATTTCCAGAATCGCCGCGCAACAGTTTCGATCACGCAGGCCAAACGCACCGTTTTGCGGCGTTCACCTCGCGATTCGAGTGATCAAACATCAGGCAGATCACTACAATTCCGAAACATCACAATCACTTGCAGCCAGTGTTTCGAACTGGTGCAGACATCGTGCGATCACTGAGCGCGCGTCGAAACGGCGCCAGACGTCCTGCCACACGCATGAAGGTTTGAAAGGCAGACATGAGCCGTCGTCCGCGACCGGCTTTTCCGGCGCTTGAAGACCGGAGGCCAAGCACTGCGTCCTGTCCGAATCACGGGATTCAACAAGGCGCATAAACGTCCAGCAACGCTTTTCGCACTGTTCTGGCGCGCGAAATAAGGGCGTGCGCCCCGATTTCAGGCGAGCTATTCCCGCCCTGAGACCACGCTCGATTGCGTGGCCAGCAAGGACTTCGACGCTGGCCGATCGACCTGCCAATCAAAACTTCAGGGAAACCAACAATTTCCCATACTGATCGCACAGTGATCGCATTTTTTTGCCGATCTATGGCACGTGGATTGCGATAAGCCTGGCGTGACGCCGCCGTCTGGCGCACTGCCCTACAGCCCGCTTTCCATCCGTTTCCCTTGCGCCGCTTGTTTGCGCCGCCATCAGCCAGGAGTCGATCCATGCCAGCAGTCACCACCACCCCGACCAAGAAAGGCGATTTCTTCGTCGATTACGAAGAGAAAGTCTTTGAAGACGTGAAGGCCAAGCCAGGCGAGAAGGCGCTGGTCACCTTCCACACCGTGGCTTTCGAAGGCTCGATCGGCCTGGTCAACATCCTTCAGGCCAAGCGTCTGCAGCGCAAAGGCTTCGAGACCTCGATCCTGCTTTACGGCCCGGGCGTGACCTTAGGCATCCAGCGCGGCTTCCCGACCATCGGCGATGAAGCCTTCCCGGGCGCGCAGAACTTCTCCGGCCAGCTGAACGCGTTCATGGCCGAAGGCGGCAAGGTCTATTGCTGCCGCTTCGCGCTGCAGATGCTCTACGGCCACGGCGAGCATTCGCTGCTGCCGGGCATTCGCCCGATCAATCCGCTCGACGTGCTGGACCTGTGCCTGATGCATCGCGAAGGCGCGTTCGTCATCCACACCTGGACGGTCTGATTCCCGCCGCCCGCTGTTGCTGAGCCCCACCCGCTGATCGCCGAGCTGCGAGCGCCTCCTCAACGCGCGCGGTTCCCGGTCAGCCGGGTGGTGGCGTTTTCAGCAGGCCTCACACCGCATCCCGCTGCACCCAGAACGGATCCCCGTCATGCCCGCCAAGAACATCGTCCGAGTCGCCGCCGCCCAGTTGAACCCGGTGCTCGACTCCGCGACCGGCACCGTCGACAAGGTGCTGAAAGCGATCGCCGACGCTGCCCGAGAAGGCGCGCAACTGATCGTGTTCCCGGAAACGGTGGTGCCTTACTACCCCTATTTTTCGTTCGTCATGCCCGCCGTCTCGATGGGCGCGACGCATCTGAAGCTGTACGAAGATTCGCCGACCGTTCCCGGCCCGGTCACCGATGCCATTGCCGCCGCCGCGAAAGCTGCCGGCATCGTTGTGGTGCTCGGCGTCAATGAGCGCGATCACGGCACGCTCTACAACGCCCAGGTGATCTTCGACGCCGACGGCACCCTGCTGCTCAAGCGCCGCAAGATCACCCCGACCTACCACGAGCGAATGATCTGGGGCATGGGCGACGGCTCAGGTCTGAAAGTGGTCGACTCCGCCGTCGGCCGCATCGGCGCGCTGGCCTGCTGGGAGCACTACAACCCGCTGGCCCGTTATGCGCTGATGGCACAGCACGAGGAAATCCACTGTTCGCAGTTTCCGGGCTCGCTGGTCGGCCCGATCTTCGCCGATCAGATGGAAGTGACCATGCGTCACCACGCGCTGGAATCCGGCTGCTTCGTGGTCAATGCCACCGCCTGGCTGACGCCGGAACAGAAGCGCGACCAAGCGCCGACGCCCGAACTTGAAAAGGCCTTTGCCGGCGGCTGCTACACCGCGATCATCACGCCCGAAGGCCGTCATGTGGTCGAGCCACTGCGCGATGGCGAAGGCCTGCTGATCGCCGACTGCGACATGGCGCTGATCACCAAACGCAAGCGAATGATGGATTCGGTGGGCCACTACGCGCGCCCCGAACTCTTGAGCCTGGTGCTCGATGCCCGCGCCACCGCGCCCGTTTCAGGCTTGCCGACGCAGGACGCAGCGATGCCGCCGAGCGTTGCCGAAACACAGCCGCTCGATGCACCTGCTTCAGACCGCGTCATCCCTCTGCCCGACGCTCGCAAGGCGGCGCTGCGCTGATTCTTGCTTGAAGCCCTTGTTCATCACCCAGGAGCCGTCCATGGAAACCGCCAACACTTCGCAACTGCTGACCGACCTGCAATCGCAGGGTCTGCGTCTGGCCGACGCTTCCGCCGGCGCGCCCAGCCGCCGCGGCGGCGCCGGCCCGAGCGACCACAAGGCAGTGACCATCGACGGCCGCACGATCATGGTGCCGGTGCACTCGGCGGGCGCGATGGCATCGGCCTACGAGGTCAGCGCGCCCGGCGCTGACGGCAAGGCCACGCTCAAACGCAACGCGATTCCGATCAAGGAAATCTCGTTTCCGAAGAATCCGCGCTTCTACAGGATGCAGACCTTCGACGGCATTCCGTACTGGAAGATCGCCACCCTGCACGGCGCCGACGTGCTGGCGACCACGGTGCTGCAGACCTGCGTGCGCTACGGCCGGCGCAGCACTTCCTGCCAGTTCTGCGCGATCGGCGAATCGCTGGCCGGCGGCCGCACGATCAATCGCAAGACGCCGGAGCAACTCGGCGAAGTGGCCCGCGCGGCGATGCTGCTCGACGGCGTCAAGCACATGGTGATGACCACCGGCACGCCGAACTTCACCGATCGCGGCGCCGAAATTCTTTGCGAGTCCGCCTTCGGCGTGAAGGCCGCCACCGTCGCTCATGCCGGCTTCGCCAGCGGCTTGCCGATCCAGGCGCAATGCGAGCCGCCGGACGACGCACGCTGGTATCAGCGCATGAAGAACGCCGGTGTCGATGCGCTGGGCATGCACATCGAAGCGGTCACCCAGTCGGTACGCGAGCAGATCATGCCGGGCAAGGCGACGGTGACCGTCGATCATTACCTGACGGCATTCGAGCAGGCCGTCGCCGTGTTCGGCCGCGGCCAGGTTTCGACCTACATCCTGTACGGCCTCGGCGATACCCGCGAGGCGGTGCTGGAGATGAGCGCGAAGCTCATCGCGCTCGGCGTCTATCCCTTCGTGGTGCCGTTCGTGCCGATCCACGGCACACCGCTGCAGGATCAGCGCTCGCCGAATCCAGTCGAGATGCGCGAGCTACTGGAACCGCTCGGCAAGATGCTGGTTGCCGGTGGATTGAAATCCGCCGACATCAAGGCCGGCTGCGGCAAGTGCGGCGCCTGTTCGTCGCTGTCGGCCTATGGAAAGGCCTGAGGCCATGACCGCCGCCGACTGGATTCCCGCCTGCGCTGCCAGCGAACCCGTCATCACTTACCGGCCGGTGGAATACCGTGTGAAGTTGGCGACTGAAAGCTGGGAACTGCGCCAAGCCCTGGCGCTGCGCCGCGCGGTGTTCTGTGCCGAACAGCGGCTGTTCAATTTCACCGATGCCGACGACATCGACGAGGCCGGCGCGCTGACCTTGGTCGCCGTTTCCTGCATCCACAGCATGGCCGAGGACGTGGTCGGCACCGTGCGCGTCCATGCATTGGGCAACGGCATCTGGCAGGGGTCGCGACTCGCCGTGCGTCGTGACTATCGCGGCCAGGCCTGGCTCGGCAGCGAGCTGATCCACCTGGCTGTCAGCCTCGCTCATGCACGCGGCGCAACGCGCTTCCTGGCCCAGGTACAGCAGCAGAACGTGGCGCTGTTCGAGCGCCTCCACTGGCGCTCGATCGAAGCCATCGAGCTGCGTGGCCGGCCGCATATGCGGATGGAAGCGGACCTCGCCCATTACCCGCCGTGTACCGCCGTCGAGCTGGGTTTCCTGACCACCTTGCGGAGTGCTGCGTGAGCGACGGTCTCGACAGCCTGATCGCCCAGTTGCGCAGCGGGCGCGGCGTGGCCCACAAGCGCGATATCAGCGCGGTGGTCGCCGCGCTTGGCGTCGGCGGCGACAGCGCGATTGCCGTCGGCGACGACTGCGCGGCGATTCCCGATCCCTCCGGCAACGGCTGGTTGCTGCTGGCGATCGAGGGCTTTCTCAGCGAGTTCGTGGAACACGAACCGGTGTTCGCCGGCTGGTGCGGCGTGATGGTCAACGTCTCCGACATCTACGCGATGGGCGGCCGGCCGATCGCCGTCGTCGATGCGATCTGGAGCCGCGATGCCGTGCACGGCGGCGCGATCCTCGAAGGCATGGCGGCGGCCGCGAAGGTCTACGGCGTGCCGGTGGTCGGCGGGCACTCGAATGCGCGCGCCGGCAACGAACAACTGTCGGTCGCGATTCTCGGCAAAGCCAATGCCTTGCTGAGCAGCTTCGAAGCGAAGCCCGGCGATGTGCTGATCTCGGTCGTCGATCTGCGTGGTGGCTATCGCCAGCATTTCTCGAACTGGGATGCTGCCAGCGGCAGCGATCCGGAACGTCTGCGCGGCGACCTGGAAATCCTGCCGAAGCTCGCCGAAGACAGGCTCTGCTGTGCCGCCAAGGACATCAGCAATGCCGGCCTGCTCGGCACCTTGCTGATGTTGCTCGAATGTTCAGGCGTCGGCGCGGAAATCGATCTCGACCAGGTGCCGATGCCGGCCGATGCCGACGCGACACGCTGGCTGCTGCACACCTTTCCGAGCTACGGCTTCGTGCTCGCGGTGCGGCCGAGCCGGGTCGACGAAGTGCTGGCCCGCTTCCAGGCGCGTGATCTCTCGGCATCGGCCATCGGCCGCTGCACGGCGACGCGTCAACTCCATTTGAGCGAAGACGGTGAAACCGCGCTGGCCTGGGATTTCAACGATGAAGCGCTGATCGGCTGTGGGCCAGATGCCACGCCCCACGGTCCGTCCGAATCACTCCCTTCCAACCTGGCGCCCATTCATGCCTGAAGTCCGCTTCGAAGTCCGCTGGCCCGACGACTCCACTTCACTGTGCTACTCGCCGTCGTCGACGATCCGCGATTACTTCAATCCTGGCCAGGCGTATCCGCTGAAGGATTTCCTGCGCTTGAGCCAGGCCGCGCTGAACCACGCCAGCGAGCGCGTGCGCCAGCGCTACGGCTATGCCTGCTCGAGTGCTGCGCAGCAGCTTTCCGAAATCGAACGTCGAGCTACGGCCTATGCGGCCAATACCGACGCCACCGTCACCGTGCTGCGCTTCGAATAAGCACCAGCACCTACCCCGCCCGGAACACGATGAACGACATGACCCGCCAGCTACCCCCCAATCCCCAGCCCAACCATTACCCTGTCATCGTCATCGGTGGCGGGCAGGCCGGCCTGTCGGCGAGCTGGCATCTGAAGCAGCGCGGCATCGCGCATGTGGTGTTCGAGAAGAACCGCATCGCCTATGAATGGCGCGAACGGCGCTGGGATTCGTTCTGTCTGGTGACGCCGAACTGGCAATGCACCCTGCCGGGCTTCCCGTACCAGGGCAACGATCCCTACGGCTTCATGCTCAAGGACGAAATCGTCGCCTACCTCGAAGCCTTCGTGGCGAGCTTCGATCCGCCGGTGCTCGAAGGCGTTGGCGTCACCAAGCTCAGCCGCAATGACAACGGTGGCTATCTGGTTTCCACATCAATCGGTGAATACTCCGCCGACGAAGTGATCATCGCCGTCGGCGGTTATCACCTGCCGACCAAGCCCATGGCCGCCGAACGCCTGCCGGCCGACATGCTGCACCTGC
>NZ_CAISIQ010000161.1 GCF_903885465.1 uncultured Nevskia sp. | reverse complement strand
GCGGTCGATGCCGATGGCAACACCGATATCCAGACCGGCGTCTACACCACCGATCGAGAAAACCTCAGCACCGATCTGTACGCCAATCTGCCGTTCGATTTCGCTGGCCACACCCACAACCTGATCGTCGGTGCCAACTGGCGCGATCAGGATCAGACCAACGACAGCTCGAGGTTCGCGACTAACGGCTTGACCCAGAACGTGTTTGAGCCCGATCACGCGATCCCTGAGCCGCCGCTTCCGTACACCATGCAGGACGACGTCAAGACCACACAGTTCGGCGGCTACAGTCAGGTGCGGCTGCGGGTGCTCGATCCACTGACCCTGGTCGCCGGTGGCCGTATCAGCTGGTGGGAATCGCGCAACCGCAATTTCACCCTGAACACGAGTTCGGACTACGCCGTCGATGGTCAGCTGACGCCGTTCTTCGCGGTGATCTACGACGTGCTCGAACAGGTGTCGCTGTACGCCAGCTACGCCGACATCTTCCAGCCGCAGAACGCCCTCCAGTCCAACGGCACGCTGATCAATCCGCGCACCGGCAGTCAGTACGAAACCGGCGTCAAGGCCGAATTCCTGAATCAGCGGGTGATCGCCCAGTTCGCGCTGTTCAGGCTTCAGGATCAGGACCGCGCGATCACCGATCCCACTGACATTCGGTTCTTCGTGTCGTCCGGCAAGGTGCGCAGCCAGGGCTTCGAAGCCGAGGTCACCGGCATGCTGTTGCCGGGCTGGAACCTGAGCGCCGGCTACACCCATGTCGATACCCAATATCGCGTCGGCACGGTGACGCAGGAAGGGCAGTCATTCGCGCCATTCACGCCGCGTCACTCGGCGAATTTGTGGACGCGCTACCAGATCGCCAATGGCGCGCTGCAGGGCCTGAGTTTCGGCGGTGGTCTGCGCGCGGTCAGCTCGTTCTACAGTGAGGTTACCGGTGCCAACCCGGCGCGCTTCGTCGCCGATGCCTACACCTTGCTGTCGATGCAGCTTGGCTACGAGCTGAACTCGCACTGGAGCGCAAATCTCACCGTCAACAACCTGCTCGACGAAAAGTACTACGAGAAGGTCAGTTCTTCGTTTCGGCAGAACTTCTACGGCGAGCCGCGCAGCTTCACCCTCGCGCTGCGGGCGAAGTTCTGAGCATGCGTCGTTCGCCGTTCTCGGTGATCACCGATGCCCGCGCGCGGGCGGTGCTGGAGCGCCTGCATGCGCAGGCGCAGACGCAGAATCTGCAACTGCTGCGCCACTACCTGCCGCAGCTGCCGAGACTGCTGGCGGGATACGGCGCGCGCTGGCACAACCGGGGCCTGAGCTTTTATGACGACAAGTTCATCGCCATCGAAGCCGGGCAGGGCGCGTTGCTCTATCAGCTGGCGCGGGCGGCGCAGGCGCGGCGGATCGTCGAGTTCGGCAGCAGTTTCGGGGTCAGCACGATCTGGCTCGCCAGCGCCCTGCGCGACACCATCAACTGCGAGCCGGCCAGCCGTGGTGGCAGCGGCCGCGACGTCGTCATCGGCACCGAGCTGGTCGCCACCAAGGTGGCGGCTGCGCGTCAGCACATCGAGCAGGCTGGCCTCGGCAGCTATGTCGAGATACGCGAAGGCGATGCCCGCGAAACCCTGCGCTCGCTCGATGGGCCGATCGACTTCGTGTTGATCGATGGCTTCCCCGATCTGGCGCTGGAAGTGCTCCAGTTGCTGACGCCGAAGCTGCGCTGCGGCGCGATCGTGGTCGCCGACAACCTCGGCACTTTCAAGTCGGCGCTCGCCGGCTATGCCGCGCACGTGCGCAACCCGGTCAACGGCTTCACCTCGCTGACGCTGCCATGGAAAGGCGGCACCGAATTTTCCATCAGGCAATGAGCGGTTCCAGAACCATGAACCCGATGTGCTTCGCCGTTATTGCCGCACTGACCGGCTTTCCCGCGCTGGCCGAGGAGCTGCCGCCTGGGGAAGCCGTCGTCAGCGAAGCTCCCGACGACGGTGCAACGCTGGGCATCATCCGTGTGCCCGACAAGCCGATCGTGCTGCCGACGCGCGAGCCGGAGCCGGTGCGGCTCGATTCGGTGATGGTCAAGGGCGAGAAGCTCAATCGCGCGCTGGCCGACACCGCGAGTTCGGTCAAT
>NZ_CAISIQ010000160.1 GCF_903885465.1 uncultured Nevskia sp. | reverse complement strand
GTCGCCCGGCGTGCGCTGTTTGTGCTCGGCCAGCAGGTGCGCGTAGGCGTAGAGATCAGGCAAGCCTTCGCGGGTACGAGGATCCGGCAGGCGACCATCGGCGTCCGGCAAGGGCCGCAGCCGCAGCGCTTCGCGCGCCATCGCCGAACCGCTAGCCAGATCGAACGCCGAGGAGCTGGCGTAGTCCGGATCCTGATAACCGATTACCCGGTTCGACCAGTCGAACAGCAGCATCCGGTCCTCCGCCGGCATGCCGAGAATGTCGGCCAGCGCGAGCAGCGGCAGATCGGCGCCGATGTCCTTGGCGAAGTCGCAGCGACCATGATCGGCAGTACCGACGACCCGCTCGACCAGCATCCGCGCGTGCTCGCGAATGCGGTTGTCCAGCTGGGTCAGCGCCTTCGAGGTGAACGCCCGCGCCAGAAGGCGGCGCAGCCGCGTGTGCTGCGGCGGGTCCATGTTCAGCATCATCTGCTGGACGTAGCGCAGCGCTTCCGGCGTCGCCGGATCGCGAATCTGGGTGCCGCCGAGCTGCGAGGAAAACCGTTGCGGCTGGTTCATCACCGCTTCGACATCGGCATGGCGCAACACCAGCCAGAAACCTGGGCCGCCGAACCAGCCGTGCAGCGGCTTCTCGTCGACCCAGACCACCGGCCGTTCACGGCGCAGCCGCGCCAGCGCCTCGAACGGCACGCCGTGGACATAGGTTTCCGGATCGAAGACGCGATCGGCGTCGGCACGCAGCGCGGCTTCGTGGTCCGTGAACGACATGCTCAGCGCTTGCGGTTGCGAATCTCGTCGAGCAGACGATTGACCGCGGCCTTCGCACTCGCTGCCGTGCCACCGCTGCTGAACTCGCGAACGATCACGTCCTCGACCTTGCGAACCACGTCGTCAACCGTGACATCGCCGATGTGCGCGCTCGCCCGGCTCGATGAAGGACCGGTGGCGTGATAGCCGCCGATCGCGCCGTAGATGTTGATCCGCTCTTCGAGATCGCGGGCGACATCGAGCACCTCGTAGAACGGCGTGCCCAGGCGTCCGCCTTTCCTGGTGAGCAGCGAATAGACGGCAGCGATGATCGACACCGGCAGCAGCACCACATTCAGCACATTGCCGAGCACCAGCTTCAGCTGGAACACCAGCACGTCACGAACGTAGGGCCAGCGGCTGTTGTCGGGGCTTGGAGTGTTCATGGGACAAGTCTAGTGCAGCAACTGCAGCGAGGCGCCGCGAGGCACTAGCGGCTAGCCAGGCACTGCTTCAGCGCATCGCGCGCGGTATGCCCGGAATGCCATTCGATGCTGCCGATAGCCTTGCCCTCGTGCTCGAGATGGAAGTCGAGCTTGTCGTCCATGCCTTGCAGCGCGGCGTCGATGGTCGGCACGGCAAACGCCAGGATCGGTGTCTGCCACTGGCCGATGTTGAAGTTGAAGACGCGCACCGTCGCCGCCGGATCGCTGCCCTGCTTGAGCGTCACCGGAATGATCGCCGGCTTTGGGGACTTCGGGAATTCGCTGTCGTCGAGTGCCGAGAAGATCATCAGCGCGCCGCGATAATCGCCGCCGGGGCCGAGCACGGTGACGCTCATGCCTTGCCGGGCGAACATCGCCGCGCAGTATTCACCGGGCTTGGCGCCCGAGAACGCCTGGAAGTGCTGCCAGTAGCCGTCCTCGTATTTCTTGCGGGCATCGCTGGACAGCAATTCCTTCTTGCTGGTCTCCACAGCCTGCTTGGCGTTGATCTCCTTTTTCGTCGTATCCATGATGTTGCCGAGCACGTCGAAGGAGCCGGCGGCGCTGCTCGCCGCGGCCTGATCGGCAGTGCAACTCTTGCCGTCACTGGCCACCGTCATGCCCTTCGGACAAGCGGCTGCGGCCTGCACCGCGGTGGGCAGCAGTGCCGCCGTGACGACGAAGGCGAGTGCTGCACGGATCGAATGGTTAGTCATCGTCTTGAGCCTTCCTAGTTCGGCGCCTTGAGCAGCGTGTCGCACCAGGCCCGACCATCGCCGAGTCCATTCTGGGCGATCCAGACCCGGACATCGGCGACCCGCCAGGCGTCCTGACGATCGCGCATGGTGGTGAATTCGACGTTGCACTCGGAGTAGTTGCCTTCCTCCCAAGTCGCCCCGCTCTTCATGTCGACGACCTGCGCAGTGTTATCGAAGACCCGCTGGTACTGGAGGAAGCGCTGGTTGCCGGCTTCGTTGAGGCGCGGATTGCCCATCGCCGACACCACTTCGTCTTCGGAGCGACCGACCCAGGTCGGAATCAGCTTGTCTTCCAGCTTGTTGCGCGGGCGATTCTTGCGCAGGCTGGCGGCACGGTCCTGGAAATCGAACTCCGCCTGCATCTTGCTCAGGTTCGCCTCCATGCTCTTGCGCGCTTCGGCCAGTGCCGGCTCGGCCTCCTTGCGCAGCGCTTCGAGCCGCTTGATCGCGGCCTCCTTCTCTTCCGGCGTTGGCGCCGTCGACCACTTGCCACTCGGGTCAGGGCGTTTGCCGTCGAGCACCACCTTCCACCACAGCGAGGTCCAGGCGAAATCGAGGAAATCGTTGGCCTGGTTGTAGCCGATCAGCATCAGGTCAGACGGCAGATCAAACTTGGCGATGGCCTTGCCGAAGCCGGCCTCGTCGAACGCGGCTGGCGGCTTGCGCATCGACTTGCGGATCGCCTGCTCGAACGGCTGGGCATTGCAGGCAATGCGGCCGGCCTTCATCAGCATCGGCGCATCGGATGTCTTCCAGTCGCTGGCTGGCATCGGCTCGGACTTGAGATCGATGCGCCGCACCAGATAGCTGCCCTCGCCGATCCGGAATCTGACCGGATCACCAGCCTTCAAGGGCTTCGGCTTGTTCTTCGGATCGAGGGCGAGTTCAGCCGGGCACTCGAACTGCAGGTGCATGGTCACCCATTCGGGCTTGGCGGCGTTCTCGTAGACCGCGGTGACGTCGATCTCCTTGACCGCGATCGGGCCGAAGATCTGGTCCATCGGCGTGCGATCCGAGATCACCCGCACATCGGCAAAGAAGGCTTCGCGATCGCCTTCAGTACCCTGCAGGTGAACGATGGCCCCGATGGCCTGCGCAGTACCGGACGACAGCAGCAGGGCTCCCAGCAGCAGGATCGGCGCTCCACGCATTTCACTTGCATCCCGGACTGTGACGAATGGCAATGTTGGCCCAGACGCTTGGCCGGCAGCAACTCCGCAAATTTCCCGACGCTGCACCGGTCGGTCAAGCCGCGAGTCGACGCCTGCGCAGCAGCAGATACGCGGCCGGCAGCACGAACAGCGACAGCAGCGGCGCCGAAATCATGCCGCCGACCATCGGCGCCGCGATCCGCCGCATCACTTCCGAACCGGTGCCGCCACCGATCAGGATCGGTAGCAGGCCGGCAACGATCACGGCAACGGTCATCGCTTTCGGCCGTACGCGCAGCACCGCACCTTCTTCGATCGCTTCGATCAGGCTCGCTCGCGTCAACGAGGCACCCCGCCTGGCGATCGCCTGATCGAGATAGATCAGCATGATCACGCCGAACTCGGCCGCAACACCGGCCAGCGCGATGAAGCCGACCGCAGACGCAATCGACAGGTTGTAGCCCAGCGCCAGCAGCAGCCACAGCCCGCCAACCAGCGCGAACGGCAGGCTCGCCATGATCAGCAGCGCCGGCAGGAACGCGCGGAAGGTCAGGTAGAGCAGGATCAGGATGATGAACAAGGTGAACGGCACTACCAGCTGCAAGCGCTTCTCGGCGCGCTGCAGATATTCGAACTGTCCAGACCAGGCCACCGAGTAGCCGGCTGGCAGTTTCAACTGGGCAGCGACCAGCGCCTGCGCGTCGTGGACGTAGCCGCCGAGGTCACGGCCGCTGATGTCGACGTAAACCCAGCCGTTGAGTCGCGCGTTCTCGCTTTTCAACTGCGGCGGGCCGTCGCTGATGGCGATCTCGGCAATTTCGCCAAGTGTGATCGTCGCGCCCGCTTTGGTGACGATCGGCAGCACGCGCAGTGCCGCGACCGAATCACGCAGTTCGCGCGGATAGCGCAAGTTGATCGGGAAGCGTTGCCGGCCTTCGATGGTTTCGCCGATGTTCTCGCCGCCGATCGCCAGGGTCACGACTTGTTGCACATCGGCGATCGACAGCCCCAGCCGAGCCGCCTTCAATCGATCCGGCCGCACGTCGATATACCGGCCGCCGCGTACCCGTTCGGCATAGACCGAGCGAGTACCGGGCACGTCCTTCAGCAGGGTTTCGATCTGGGTGCCGATCTGCTCGATGACCTTCAGATCAGCACCGGCGATCTTCACGCCGACCGGGCTCTTGATGCCGGTGGACAGCATGTCGATGCGATTGCGGATCGGCTGTACCCAGAGGTTCGCGAGGCCGGGAATCGCCAGCGCGGTGTTCAACTCGTCGATCAGCGCGTCCTGTGATTTGCCGGCGTCTGGCCAGGCCTTTCGCGGCTTGAAGCGGATCGTCGTCTCGAACATTTCCAGCCCGGCCGGATCGGTGGCCGACTCGGCACGCCCGGCCTTGCCGAACACGCGTTCCACTTCCGGGAATTGCATGATCAGGCGGTCGGTCTGCTGCATCAGCTGCGAGGCCTTGTCCGCCGACAAGCCCGGCAAAGCAGACGGCATGTAGAGCAGATCGCCTTCGATCAGCGGCGGCATGAACTCGGTGCCGAGTCGCGCGATCGGGATCAGCGCCGACAGCATCAGCAAGCCCGATGCAACCAGTGTCGCCACCGGATGGCGCAGCACGAAAGCGAGCGCCGGCCGGTACACGGCGATCAGCAGACGATTCAGCGGATTGCGCTGCTCGTCCGGAATCCGGCCACGGATGAACAGCAGCATCAGCACCGGAATCAGGGTCACCGACAAGCCTGCGGCTGCTGCCATCGCATAGGTCTTGGTCAGCGCCAGCGGGCCGAACAGCTTGCCTTCCTGCGCTTCCAGGGTGAACACCGGCACGAAGCTCAGGGTGATGATCAGCAGGCAGAAGAACAGCGCCGGGCCGACTTCGACGGCCGATGCGGTGATGATCTTCGCGCGTTCCTCGAAGCTCAGTGCCTCGCTGCGGCCCGCGTGTTCGAGATGCTTGTGGGCGTTCTCGATCATCACTACCGCCGCGTCGACCATCGCGCCAATGGCGATGGCAATGCCGCCGAGCGACATGATGTTGGCGTTGAGGCCCTGCACCTTCATCACCGCGAACGCCGCGAGAATGCCGAGCGGCAGGCTGACGATTGCGACCAGTGCCGAGCGCAGATGAAACAGGAACAGCGCGCAGACTGCTGCCACGACGATCATCTCTTCGATCAGCCGCGTCTTCAGCGTGCCGACCGAGTTCAGGATCAGCTCCGAGCGGTCATAGGTCGGCACGATCTCGACACCTACCGGCAGGCCCGGTTTGAGGCTTTCGAGCTTGGCGCGCACCGCGCGGATGGTTGCCAGCGCGTTCTTGCCAGAGCGCATGACGATGATGCCGCCGACCGCTTCGCCCTGGCCGTCCAGCTCGGAAACGCCGCGCCGCAGTTCAGGGCCGATCTGCACGCGGGCGACATCGCCGAGCAGCACCGGCACCCCGGCCGCACCGAGGCCAACGGGTATCGCGCGGAAATCGTCGAGCGTCTTCAGATAGCCGCTGGCGCGCACCGCGTATTCGACTTCGCCGAGCTCCAGCACCGAGCCGCCAGCTTCGTTGTTGCTGGCGCGCACGGCATCGATCACGGTGCTGATGGTGGTGCCGGTGGCGCGCAGGCGATCCGGATCGAGGACGATCTGGTATTGCTTGACCAGGCCGCCGACGCTGGCCACTTCGGCCACGTTCTCGACACTTTTCAGCTCGTACTTCAGGAACCAGTCCTGGATCGCGCGCAGCTGCGAGATGTCGAGGCGATTGCTGCGATCGACAAGCGCGTACTCGTAGATCCAGCCGACGCCGGTGGCATCCGGACCCAGTGTCGGCCGCGCCGCCGGCGGCAAGCGGCCGCTGACCTGATTCAGGTATTCGAGCACCCGCGAACGCGCCCAATAGAGATCGGTGGCGTCGTCGAAGATCACGTAGACGAAGGAGTCGCCGAACATCGAATAGCCGCGCACCGTGCGCGCACCGGGCACCGACAGCATCGTCGTGGTCAGCGGATAGGTGACCTGATCCTCGACCACTTGCGGCGCCTGCCCCGGCCAGCTGGTGCGGATGATCACTTGGGTGTCGCTCAGGTCCGGAATCGCGTCGAGCGGCGTGGTCAGCGCCGCGCGCGTGCCCCACAGCGCCAGGACTGCGGTGACCATCAGCACCAGCACCCGGTTGCTGATCGACCAGCGGATGATCGTGGCGATCATGGCTGGTGGCCTTCGTGGCCGGCGTGCGGGTCCGTCACAGGCTCCGCCGGCATCACATGGCCGGCATGCGGGTCGGCCATCGGTGGTGGCTCGGCGGCCGGCGCCGACATGCGATCCAAGGCACCACGCAAGCTCGCCTCCGAATCGATCAGGAACTGCCCGCTGGCGACCACCTGCTGCCCTGCCTTCAAGCCTTCGAGCACTTCGATGCGCTCGCCGACCTCGACACCGGTGCGCACGGCCACCGGCCGGAAACGCGCCTCGTCTTCGGCGATCAGCACGACGCTGCGGGTGCCGGTGCGGATCACCGCTTCGGTCGGCACGGTCAACGCTTCGGCACGCGCCGCACCGTCGAGCTGCACGGTCGCGTACATGCCGGGCCGCAGCCGCGCGCCAGGGTTCTGCAGCGCGATGCGCAGCTTCACGGTGCGCGTTGCGCCGCTCAGTTCCGGGTAGACGTATTCGACCTTGCCGGCGAAGGCTTCACCCGGCACCGCGGCGACACTGGCGCTGGCGGAGTCACCCGGCTTGATCGCTGCGCCCTGCGCTTCCGGCAGTTCGGCGGCGAGCCAGACGGTATCCAGGCTGGCGATCTGGAACAGCGTCATGCCGGGGCTGAGCATCGCGCCCTGGCGTGCACCGAGTTCCATCACATAGCCATCGTTGCTGGCCACGTACTCGACCCGGCGCTCGGCCTGGCCGCGCGCCGCGATCCGGCGTATCTGCGCGTCGCCGAGCCCGAACAACGCGAGGCGCGCACGGGAAGCGTCCTTCAAGCTGGCATCACCGCTACGCTGGGCGAGCAGAAACTCGTCCTGCGCGGCCAGAAGTTCCGGCGAGTAGACCGATGCCAGCAGTTGCCCGCGCCGCACCGGATCACCGACCGCGCGCACCGCCAGCTGCTCGACCCAGCCGGCCGCACGCACCTGCACGGCTTCGATGCGATGCTCGTCGACGGTGATCACGCCGGCCGCCAGCAGCCGCTGCGTCAGCGCCTGCCGCTCGACCGTCGCCAACCGCACGCCCAGGTTCTGCACCACTCGCGGATCGATGCGAAAGGCGCCGTCATCGTCCTGCGCCGTGCCCGTTTTGGCTGGCGCATCGGCGTACTTCGGCACCAGCTGCATGTCCATGAACGGTGATTTGCCGGGTTTGTCGAAATGGCTGTCCGGCATCATCGGGTCGTACCAGTACAGCGCTTGAGGTTCGGCGGCCGCTTGCTCGGTGGGCTCCGCTTGTTTGCTTGGCCGGAACAGCAGCACGACGAAGACAGCGATGACGGCAAGCGCTGCGAGGCCGAGGAGCAAAGGGCGATTCAGGGGACGGTTCATCAGTGAGCTCCTTCGGCGTAGGCGATGGAAGTGGCGCCGAGGTAGCGCAGCGCCAGCGCATGGCGGCTGCGGTCGGTTTCGAGATCGAGACGGCTCAGACGCAGATCGAGCGCCGCGCGGCGGGCTTCGAGCACGGCGGCCAGGCTGCCGCTGCCGGCGGCCCAGGCCAGACGCGCCGCTTCGATGCGGGCATCGGCCTCGGGCAGGATCGTGTCGTCGTAGTGGGCCAGACGCTGGCCGAGCAGGGTCCAGTCCCAGTGATTGAGGCGCAGCTCGGCGGCGTGCTCGCGCCAGCTGTCTTCGCGTAGTGCTTCGGCGCGTGCCAGCTCGGCCTGCCGCGCAGCAAGGCCACGATCCTGACGATTGGCGGTGAACACCGGCAGATCGATGCCGACCTGCAGGTTGATGTAATCGCTGAACGCCGGTCGATGGCCGTAGCCGACTTCGACGCTGAAATCCGGGCGGTAGGCCTGCTTGGCCAGCGCGACGTCGGCGGCCGCGACTTCCACTTCAGCGGCAGCGATATCGACATGCGGATGGCGGCGCAGCGCTTCCAGCATCGCGCCCAGCGGCGGCGGTTCGGGGAACGTCGGCGTGCCAGCTGGCAAAGGCGCGTAGGCCGCTTCGCCGAGCCAGCGGGATAGCGTGCCGCGGGCGTGATAACCGTCCTGCTCGAGCTTGGCGATCTGGTCGCGCAGCAGTTCCAGAGCGACGGTGGCGGCACGGACATCGGCCTGTGCGCTGCGGCCATTGCGATAGGCGATGCGCAGCGCATCGAGCTGCAATTGCGCTTCGCGCTCGCTGGCGCGCGCCAGATTTAGTGCCTGCAACGGCTTCCAGACATCGAGCCAGGCGAGGCCGACGTCACGCTCGATGCTCAGAGCATCCTTGCGCAGCTGACGCTCGGCCAGCCCGGCTTCGGCTTCGGCCCGCTCGCCACGCAGCCGGCGCTTGTCGGCACGCGGAAAGGCTTGCGCGATGCCGACGGTGAACTGGGTGTCGTTCTGTCGGGTCAGGGTGCCGATGTGATCGCCGGTGATGGTCAGATCGCTGACGCCGCCTTTCAGCTGCGGATCAGGCAACTGCCGCGCGGCGACCGCTGATTCGCGCGCAGCGTCGATCGCCAGCGCCTGCGCTTCGAGCATCGGCTGATGGTCGACGGCAATGCGTCGCGCGGCGTCGAGTGTCAGCAGTTCGGCAGACGGTGGTTCAGAAACTTCGAGCGCTGCAACAGGCAGCACGGCCAGCGCGAACAGCAGGCCGGCGAGCGTGCACCGGGCACGCGACAACAGAGGGTGAGACATGGACGGCTCCGCAACGAACGCAAGGCACGCCGGAGGAAATCCGGCGCTAGATGAGCGTCAGACGGAGGCCGCGATCGGAGGTCGGAACGGGTGAGGCGGGGCTGCATCGGCGATGACCGAGGTCATCGCGGCAGGCAACAAGGCGGGAGCAGGCAACAGGTTCAGCGCCAGAGCAGGCATCGGCAGCGCCGCGCTGCCGCAAGCCGATGCACACAGGCAATGCACGCCGGCAGCACAGCAGGAAGGCTTGGCAGGCGCAGGGCTTTCATCGGCAGTAGCCGACGCCTGCATGCCGGCCATGTCGTGGCAATGCTTCATCGGCGCGGCCTGGTGAGCCGAGACCGGTGCCTTAGACGCCATTGCCAGCATCGCCGGCGCCATCGCCGCCGACACCGCGCCCTGCCAGAGCAGGGCAAGGACGGTCAGCAGCGAGATGGCGATTCGGCGGTTCATTTGCTCCGGAAAGACTGTGCAGCAGGCGTTTGGTTCAGACCGTCTTCATCAAGAGGCTGACGATCTTGCGCATTCTGTCGGTGTACGGCGGGAAGAACATCTTGGCCAGCATGATGCGCGTGCGGACCACGGCGCGCTCATGCGAGAAATCCTTGAAGCCGTAGTGGCCGTGCGCGCGGCCGATGCCGGAGTTGTTGACGCCGCCGAACGGCAGGTTGCCATGCAGGAAGTGGACGACCGTATGGTTGATGCAGGTGCCGCCGGCCGAGGTCTTCTTCAGCACTGCGTTGATGGTCGGCTCGTGCTTGCTCCAGACGTATAGCGCCAGCGGCTTCGGATCGGCGTTGATACGGTCGATCACTTCGTCGATCTGGCTGAACGAAATGATCGGCAGCAGCGGCCCGAAGATCTCTTCGGACATGATCTTGGCGTCGGCCGGAATGTTGTCGATCAGCGTCGGCGCGATGTAGCAGTCGCTTTCGTCGACCTTGCCGCCAGTGAGCACCCTGGCACCCTTTGCAGTAGCGTCATCGAGCAGCCCGCGGATGCGCGACGTGTGCCGGGTGTTGACGATGCGGGCGAGGAACGGGCTCTGCTGCTGGCTGGCGGCATCGGCGCCGTAGGAGCTTTCGAGCACAGCCTGGCACTGGCGCACGAACTCGTCCTTGACCGAGGCATGCACGTAGATGTGGTCCGGCGCGATGCAGGTCTGGCCGTTGTTGGTGAACTTGCCCCAAAGAATGTTCTGCGCGGCGAGCTTCAGGTCCGCCGTGGCATCGACGATGGTCGGGCTCTTGCCGCCAAGTTCCAGAGTGACGCTGGTCAGATGCTTGGCGGCGGCGGCCATCACCACCTTGCCGATCGCCGGCGAGCCGGTGAAGAAGATGTGGTCGAAGGGCAGCGCCAGCAGCGCGCTGGAAACAGCGGCATCGCCTTCGAAGATCGCCACTTCATCCGGGCTGAAGTTTTCCTTGACGATCTTGACCATCACCGCCGACAGATGCGGCGTCATTTCCGATGGCTTGAGGATCGCCGTGTTGCCGGCGGCGAGTGCGGAGATCAGCGGGCAGAACGTCAGGTTCACCGGGTAGTTCCACGGCGAGATGATCAGCGTGCGGCCCTTCGGCTCGTACTGCACCCAGCCGCTGAGGCCGAAGGTCATGCGCGATGGCCAGACCGACATCGGCTTCATCCACTTCTTCAGGCCGCGCATTGCGTCATTGGCTTCGGCGACCACCGGCAGCACTTCGGTCAGATCGACTTCGGCCGGCGGCTTCTTGAAGTCGGCAGCACCGGCGGCAATGATTTCCGCGCTGTGCGCGAGCACTGCGTTCTTCAGCTTCTTGATCTTGGCCAGGCGCTCGTCGAGCGTCGAGGTGCGCAGCCGCAAGGCGGTGGCGCGCTGGGCCTCGAACACGCGGCGGATCTCGGTCTCGCTGACCTGGGACTGGAACTGCGAGGCGGACGGCGCGGCGTTCGCGGTCGGAAGATAGGAAACGACAGTGCTCATGGACGGAACTCCTCGCGTGGTGCTGCCTGGAAACCGGATCGTGCGGCCCTCGTTCGCGCACCGGTGCGGTGCTTCGGGGCCCAGCGTCCAGCGTTGCTAATCGATTGAACAACTGTTCAAGCTTAAAAAATAAGCGGCTGACGTACCAGCCGCCATTCGTCACCGTATGGCTCCGCCCGATAAACGTCGTCCGGAATCCTCGGTCGATGTCCGTTTCGAACCTTTCTTGTCCGCATCGGCCTCGGCATCATCGCTCGACCATCCGACGCCGCCGGCCATGACCGCGGCCACCGTTTTCGAGGAGAAGCGCTTGTCCGCTTTCAAAGCCGATACCGACTATTTGCCGTTGAATCTGCTCGCCCACTGGGCGCAGACCGCGCCCGATGCGATCCACCTGAGCCAGCCGCTGGCCAATGGCGAGTGCCGCGACTGGACCTGGGCGCAAGCGCAGGCCGAAGCGCAGCGAATGGCCGCGCACCTGCTGGCACAAGCTTGGGAACCGGGTTCGCGAATCGCCTTGCTGTCCAAGAACAGCGCTTGGTGGTTTCTCGCCGATTACGCGATCTGGATGGCCGGCCACGTATCGGTGCCGATCTACCCGTCGCTCACCGGCAGCTCGGTGCGCTACGTGCTCGACCACTCCGAAGCGAAGGCGCTATTCCTCGGCAAGCTCGACTCCGACGATCGTGATGCGATGTGCGGCGGCATACCGGACGGCCTGCCGGTCATCCATCTGCCGAACGCCGCGCCGCCGAGTGCTGGCGCTTCGGTCACCGAATGGGACGCGATCATCGCCGCCACGCCGCCGCTGACCGCGCCAACGCCGCGCCGCATCGACGAGCTGGCGACGATCATCTACACCTCCGGCACCACCGGTACGCCGAAAGGCGTGATGCACAGCTTCGCCAGCCTGGTCGCCTCCGCAAAGCTGCTGACCACGGTGTTCGGTACCGGTCGCGACGACCGGCTGATCTCCTACCTGCCGCTGGCCCACGTCGCCGACAGAGTCGCCTCCGAACTGCATTCGCTGGCTAGCGGTTGCCGGGTATGGTTCTCGCAGGGGCTGGATACCTTCGCCGCCGATCTGCAGCGCGCCCGGCCAACGTTCTTCTTCTCCGTGCCGCGGCTGTGGACCAAGTTCCGCCAGGGCGTCAACGCTAAGATTCCGCAAGCCACCCTCGCCGCGATGCTGGCCGATCCGGTCAAGGGCCAGTCCGTGCGCCAGCAGATCCTCAGCCAGCTCGGCCTCGATGCCGCGCGCGTCGCGATGTCCGGCGCTGCGCCAATTCCGCCGGACATGCACCACTGGTATCGCGATCTCGGGCTGGAACTGCTCGAGGTCTACGGCATGACCGAGAACATGGCGATCTCTCACATCACCCGGCGTGGACGCGCTCGCATCGGCTATGTCGGCCAGCCGGCGGACGAGGTCGAAGTGCGCATCGATCCCGCCAACCGCGAAGTGCTGGTCAAGAGCCCGGGGATGATGCTCGGCTACTTCCGCGAGCCCGCGAAGACCGCTGAAGCCATCACGCCGGACGGCTATCTGCGCACCGGCGATGTCGGCGACATCGACGCTGATGGTTACTTCCGCATCACCGGCCGCGCCAAGGAAGCGTTCAAGACCGCCAAGGGCAAATACGTGGCCCCGGCCGGCATCGAGAACCGGCTCGGCGCCCATCCCCACATCGAAGCCGTCTGCGTCGCCGGCCTCGGCTACCCGCAACCGTTCGCACTGCTGATGCTGTCACCCGCCGTCGCCGATCAGCGCAACGACGAAGCGGGACGCGCCGCGATCAGTTCGTCACTCGCAGCGCTGCGGGAACAAGTCAACGCCCAACTCGATCCTCACGAACGCCTTGATTGTCTGATCGTGGTCCCGGACGCCTGGACGGTCGACAACGGCTTGGTGACGCCGACGTTCAAGGTCAAACGAGCGGCGCTGGAGGCGCTTTATGGGGCGTCGTTCGAGGCTTGGACGGGGCGGCGGGAGGGGGTGGTTTGGGCTTGAGCGGCAAGACGCTAACTGCAGGTCGTCGACTTGCGGAGATTAGTTGCGGACTTGAACGCCTGTTTGCAGGACGCCCGACGAGCCCACCGCTACAGCCGACAATTAGCACCCATCGGGCACGCTCCCATTGGTTGCGATCTGAAAGTGCTCAAGTGAGTTCACCGAGACAAGATCGGCGTAGTCAACCCTCGAATCGCACTCGATTTCAGGTCTGAGATTTTTGAGCTGGACTCTCACCCGAATTGCGATCTGATTTTGACTGCCATGCGATATGTGCTCGGCTTCGGACTTGCCTAGCGTCTTCTCAAGCACCCGGTCTGCTGGCTCGAAAGAGACATATCTGAAGGGAGTCGCGTAGGCATCTGCAACGGCATCAAAAACCGAACGTGACTCAGCATCTGGGATGAACTTGGCAAAATTGACACCGTCGGCTCGAGCTTCAGAAGCCATATCGAACTCGAAGTAAATCGTGCCCGTGGCGTTGATTATTGGTTGGAGCGTTTCGGCTGAAGAGGATGCACAGCCAAGTATGATCATTAATATCAGCGAAGCTTTCATGGATAGTGCTGCTCAAAGTCAGCAGCATCTTTGACAACGCCGCCCGATGCACCAACTAACCGACGAACTGGCTTATAGCTCGTCCGATTGGTTGCAGGACTGCACGAATAAGCGCGGTCTTGGCTTAGTCGTCAGCCGCCTCCTCTCCCAACCCTCTCCCGCAAGGGGAGAGGGTTACCAGACTTACCGCCCCCACCTTCGGCATGATCGCCGCCTCAGCGCTTTTCCAGTTCGCGATCCTTCGGAGCAAGCATGCAAAACCTCGATAGCCTGCCGGTAATCATCGGTGTCGGTGACATCACCGATCGCCCCGAAAAGGGCCAGTCCGGCCATGAGCCGATGCGTTTGATCGAGCAGGCCGCACGCCTCGCGGACACGGACGCCGGTGGCGGCTGGCTGGCCAAGGTCGATCAGCTGTACGTGGTGCCGCAGCTGACCTGGCCCTACGAGGATCTGCCGGGGCTGGTCTCCGAAACCCTGGGCATCAAGCCGACGGTGATCCCGACCGAAGGCATCAGCGGCGATTCGCCGGTGCGTTATCTGATGCAGGCGGCGGTGGCGATCGCAAACGGCGAAACCGGCACGGTGATGATCTGCGGTGCCGAAGCTTTCGGCTCGGTGAAAGCAGCGGCGATGCAGCGCAAGCAGCCGGATGGCTGGACCAAGGTTTCGAAGGCGGCGCCGATGCTTGATGGCTCGGCCTATGTCACCAAGTTGGCTGCCCGCTACGGCCTCAAGGATCCGACCGAGGTCTACACGCTGTACGAGAACGCCACTCGTGCCGCCTGGGGCCAGACGGCCAGCGAAGCGCAGAACGAATCCGCCGCGTTGTGGGCGCGCTACGCGAAGGTTGCTGCCGACAATCCGCTGGCCTGGGATCGCAAGGGCCACAGTGCGGAGGAGATCGCCACGCCGACCTCGAAGAACCGGCCGATCTCCTACCCGTACCCGAAGCGGATGGTCGCCCAGCTGTTCGTCAACCAGGGTGCAGCGATCATCGTCACCTCGCGCGGTGCGGCACTCGCGGCCGGCGTGCCGGAAGACCAGCTGATCTATGTCTGGTCCGGCGCCGGCGCCACCGACATCGACGATTTCCTGTCCCGTCCGGATTTCAGCAGCTGCCTGCCGATGGCGACGGCGCTGCAACGCACCCTGGCGGTCAACGGCCTGCAGGCCAGCGATCTCGATGCGATGGAGATCTACAGCTGCTTCCCCTGCATTCCGAAGCTGGCGCTGCGGGCGCTTGGCCCGGTGCGCGACAGTGTTGCGCCCAGCGTCACCGGCGGCCTGAGTTTCTTCGGCGGCCCGCTTGGCGATTTCATGAGCCACGCGATCACCGCGATGGTTCGCAAGCTGCGCGGCGGCACGGCTAACACCGGTCTGCTCTATGGCAACGGCGGTTACGTGACCAAGCACCACGCCGCCGTGCTCGCCACACGGCCACCGAACAAGCCGCCGCAGGATTTCGATCTGCAGGCCGAAGTCGATGCCGCCCGCGGCCCTGCGCCTGCGGTGCTGGACAGCTACGAAGGCCCGGCGACGGTCGAGTCCTATCTGGTCAAGTACGACGGCGGTGGCGATCCACAGCTGGCCACCATCGTGGCCCGTACGCCGGACGGTGCGCGCACCGTTGCCGCCATTCCGGCCGGCGATCTGCGCGCCCAGGCGCTGCTGATCGAAGGCTCGCGCGAGCCGATCGGCCTGCCGGGCAACATCGCCCTGGTCGATGGCCAGATGCGCTGGAGTTTCGAGGCGGCCGATCTGCCGCCGGTTGGTGCGCCCGGCAGCCCGGTGCTGCTCGAACGCCGCGAGGGCTACGTCGCCGTGGTCACCCTGAACCGGCCGCTGCGGATGAACGCGGTCAACGCCCGCCTGGCGCGCGCGGTGGTCGAGATCATCAAGCTCACCGAGGCCGATCCGGAGATTCGCGTCGTCGTCTTCGCTTCATCACGGCCGGAGGTGTTCTGCGCCGGGCTCGATCTGTCGGCGATGTCCAACCCGCGCGCGCTGCAGGAACTAATGGCCGTCGAAGGGGGCTTCGCCGGCTTCGTCAACGCCGTGCGCCGCAAGCCCTGGATCGCCGCAGTGCGCGGCCAGGCGCTGGGCGGCGGCTTCGAGCTGGCGCTGGCTTGCGAGCTGATCGTCGCGGCCGACGACAGTGCCTTCGGCCTGCCCGAGGTCAAGCGCGGCATCATCGCCGCCGCCGGTGGCGTTGCCCGCCTGCCTAGAGTGTTGCCTCGCAATCTCGCGGCCCAGGCGATCCTGACCGGCGAGCCGATGGCCGCCGAACTGCTGCATCGCCATGGCGTGATCAACGCGCTGGCGCCAGCCGATCAGGTCATCGAGCGCGCCGTCGAACTGGCGCGCTCGATCGCGGTGAACGCGCCGCTGGCGATCGGCGAAAGCATCAAGCTGCTGAAGTCCTGCATCGACGAGAGCGACGCCGATCTGTCGCGGCTGAGCCTGGAAGCCGGCGGGCGGCTGATGATGTCCGCAGACGCGCGCGAAGGCGGGCAGGCGTTCATGGAGAAGCGGGCGCCGGTCTGGAAGGGCAAGTAGCACGGCCCTGAAGGCACTCATAATGCGGCCATGCATCCGAGTGCCATCCCTGCCGCCACCCTCGATCTGCCCGAACGCTGGCGGCTGCTGTGGTCGAGGCTTGGACTGGCACCGCCCGCGGATGCCGGCACGGCGCTGATCCAGGCCTGGCGCGAGCCGCATCGGCGCTATCACACGGTCGAGCATCTCGAGGAATGCCTCAAGGCTTGTGACGACATCGAAACGCTGGCCGAACGGCCCGGCGAGATCGAGCTGGCGATCTGGTATCACGACGCCGTCTACAGCACCGCCAGCGACAGCAACGAGCTGAAGAGCGCCTATCTCGCGGAGCGGACGATGACCGCCGCCGGCTGCGATCACGAAGCGATCGGCCGGGTGCGCAGCATGATCCTGGCGACCCGCCACCACGCTCAGCCGCAGAGCACCGACGAGGCGCTGCTGCTCGACATCGATCTGGCGATCCTCGGCAGCGCGCCGGCCCGCTTCGATCGCTACGACGCCGACATCCGCGAGGAGTACCACGCGGTGCCGTTCTCGAAGTACGTGGCCGGGCGGCGGCAGGTGCTGCGCGCGTTTCTGGAAAAGCCGCGCCTGTATTTCACCGGCCACTTCCACGACCGGCTCGATCAGCCGGCGCGGATCAATCTCAGCCGGGCGCTGAAGCGGCTGCGGCCGACGCGCTGAGCCGCGGCCTACATATTCCGGAATGAGATAAGCACCGACGGTTCGTTGCCGCAATGCGATAGAGGCCTTATCGTGCGCGACCGTCCGTTACCCACCGTTCGCGCCACGCCGATGTTCCGCTCCCGCACTGCATTGCACTCCTTCGCGCTGTGGTTGGCGCTGAGTGCGGTCGTGCTGCGCAGCCTGATTCCGGTCGGCTTCATGCCCGGCTGGACCGGCACCGGCGAGGAAGGCGGACGCTGGCTGATCATCTGCCCGGCCAGCCCGCTCAGTGCGGCGCTGGCGCCGCCCGCCAACAAGCACGCAGGCCATCACGATCACGCCGCGATGATGGCGGCGATGGCCAAGGCCCATGCTGCCGATCCGCATGCCGCTCATCGCGGCATGGCCAACATGGCCGCGGATATGGCGGGCATGTCGCACGACATGCACGCGGCCGGCATGCACGCCGGTCACGATCCGGCGCAGCACGAGGCGCATCGCATTGCCTCGGAGCATCAGAGCTGTCCGTTTGCCGGTGCCGTGGCACCCGGGCTGCCGGTCAGCCTGGCCCGCTTCGCGCTGGCCATTCCTGTCGCAACGCTGGGCCGTCCGGCCACAACCGTCAGCACCGCCACGGCCAGCCAAAGACGGCTGCCGCCGGCCCGCGCACCACCCGAGTTCATCGACACGTACGCAGCCTGATCCAGCGCGCCCCAGGGACAGACTCTCTGGGCGTATCGCAGGGCTGCCGTTTCGTTCGTCGATGCCGGGAAGCGCTCCTGCTGCGCCGTTTCATTCCTTGCTGCTGCCAGCCCTGAACAAGGACTGCGCGGGGCAATGTCTGGAATCGTCCGTTGCCCAAAGCGCTCACCTGCATCTCCTGTCCGCCCCTGACCGGGCGAGTTCCGCTGGCGCGCGCCTTCCGCGCAGCCGGCTCCTGCGCCATGGCGCAGGCACTGGAGTGTTTGCATGTTCCGTTTCAAGTACCGCACCGCGGCGCTGTTCGCAGCGCCGTTTCTCGCGTCTCCGCTAAGCTTGTCGGCCCAGCAGGAAATCCCTGCCGCTGTCGAAATCGCCGCCAGCGATGGCGCACCGATCACCGTGCTCGGCGAGGTCAAGGTCCAGGGCGATAGCGTCGGCACCTTGACTGTGCCGTCGATCGCCGAAGCCACCGCCCGCACCAATCAGGTCGCCGGCGGTGCCGCGGTGATCGATGCCGAGAGCTACAAGAATGGCCGCGCCAGCAGCGTGCAGGATGCGCTGGGCTTTGCGCCAGGCGTGTTCGTGCAGCCGCGTTTCGGTGCCGAGGAATCACGCCTGTCGGTACGCGGTTCGGGGATTCAGCGCACCTTTCACGGCCGCGGTCTGACCCTGCTGCAGGATGGCTCGCCGGTGAATCTGGCCGACGGTGGCTTCGACTTCCAGTCCGTCGAACCCTTGTCGGCGAACTACATCGAGGTCTACCGCGGCGCCAACGCGCTGGAGTTCGGCTCGACGACGCTGGGCGGCGCGATCAACTTCATTTCGCCAACCGGCTACAGCGCGCCCGCGGCCTCGGCGCGCCTGGAGATCGGCAGCTTCGAATACCGGCGCGCCCAGGCTGCGCTAGCTGGTCACACTGGCAATGTCGACGGCTATGTCAGCCTCAGCGCCGTGCATTCGGATGGCTACCGCGACCACGCCGAGCAGAACAACTACCGGCTGTTCTCGAACCTCGGCATCAGGCTCGCGCCGAATCTCGAAACCCGCCTGTATTTCACCTTCGTCAACACCGAATCGGAACTGCCGGGCAGCCTGACCAAGGCCGAGGCCGAATCGACGCCGAGCAAGGCCAATGCGGCCAACATCGTCAGCGACCAGAAGCGCGACTTCCGCCTGATCCGCATCGCCGACAAGACCAGCTGGCAGCTCGACGACACGCAGCGCATCGAGGCCTCCGGTTTCTACGCCGACAAGCGCCTGTTCCATCCGATCTTCCAGGTCATCAACCAGGACAACAACGACCTGGGCCTGAACCTGAAATACGAGAACACGCGCGAGCTGTTCGGCCATCGCAACCGCGTCGTGGTCGGCACGCGCTACGTCTACGGCCAGACCCAGGAAACCGACTTCGCCAACGTCGGCGGCCAGAACGGCGCGCAGACCGATGCCTCGGATCAGAGCGCCCGCTCGGTGCAGCTGTATGCCGAGAATCAGTTCTATGTGCTGCCCCAGCTGGCGCTGTCGATCGGCGCTCAGGGCTCGCGGGACCGCCGGGTGCGTGAAGATAACTTCGTGCCGACCGGCAGCACCGACAACAGCTTCAAGAACAGCTACGGCGCATTCAGCCCGAAGGCCGGCCTGCGCTACGACCTC
>NZ_CAISIQ010000159.1 GCF_903885465.1 uncultured Nevskia sp. | reverse complement strand
CAGATATGGCCCTTCAGATGGGCGCGGCTCAGCTCGATGCTGTGAGTGAAGCCGCCGGAGCAGAAGATCACCGCTTTCTTGGCGCGGAAGTTCACCGGCTCGGCATCGCCGCGATCGACCTTCAGGCCGATGACGGCGCCTGCGCTGTCGCGAATCAGATCCTGCACCTGATGTTCGAGCAGCATCTGGATCGGCAGCTTGTCGAAGCCCTGCTGCAACTGCCAGAGCAGGGACTCCCCGCCACCGCCGTTCTGCGGCCAGACGATGCGTTCCGCGTGGCCGGTGATGTCCGGCACCAGCGAGCGACCGCGTTGCACCTTGCATTCCGGCAGCTGCGCGTAATAGTCCGGAAACGGCTTGCCTTCCCAGGTGTACCAGGGCATCGGCTTCAGGCCGGTGCTGGCGCTCAAGGTCTTCACGACCTTGGCGGCGTTGTCGAAGAAGGTGGCGATCAGATCGTATTCGGCCTGGCTGATGCCGAGCAGCGCATCGCTCTCCACATAGCGATGCGGATACGACAGCCGCACCATGTAGCGCAGCGCGTCGGCGCGGTTGTCGGCAATGCCTTGCGAGGCCAGCCAGGCATTGTCAGGAATCCAGAACACGCCGCCGGACTTCGCCGTAGTGCCGCCCTTGAACGGCATCTTCTCGAGCATGATCACGGAAGCGCCCTTGCTCGCGGCAGCGAGCGCAGCGGCGGTGCCGGCAATACCGGTGCCGACGATCAGCACATCGGCTTCGGCAGCCCATTTCGTCGCTGCAGGGCCGGCGGCATGGCTCAGCGCCGGCAGGCTGCCGGCAGCGGCAACCGATCCGGCGGCCAGGCCCTTGAGCAGCGCGCGGCGGGTACGCAGCTGCGGTTCATCGCCAACTGCAGCAGTCTTCTTGTCGATCACGGACGTCTCCTCCCAGATGGTTTTTATCGTTATCGGTCAGCGCCGGTCGCGCTCTGATGTCGCGATCCGGCGCTGCCGTGCAGCTTGCTCAGCGTGTGGGCCTGTCAACAATCACTTTGATCGCTGACAGGCCCTAGCTCAGGGCGTCGGCCACATGGTCGGCCTTCACCCACTTGTCCAGTACATGCAGCGAGTGGCGGATCAGCATCTCCGCATCCTGCAGGATCATCGTGTCCTTGGCGCCACTCTCCAGCCCGCGCTGAATGCGCTCGCAGTTGGTGACGTCTTCCAGCACCACTTCGGCCCAGCGGCAGGCGTAATGCTCAAGCTGCAGACGATGGCGGATCGACATCGTTTTCGGGATGTAGATCTTCAGAGTCCACTGCGTGCGGTTGTGGGCGACCGGCCAGAACTCGTGGGTCCAGAAGCCACCCGTGGAGTAGTCGATGTTGAAGTTCGGGAAGATCCAGGTGACGTCGGCGGACCACGAACGATCCTTGGTCGGATTGATCGCCGGGTGCGCGGTCAGCGCCGCGGCATTGCCGCTGTCATCGCCGCCGAGCACGCCGCCGGTGTCCTGCACATAGACCAGTTGCTCGACCTTCGAGGTCGGCGCCGGCACATAGTCCGGATTGCCGTAGGCCGAGAAGTGACGATGAATGCCGTGCGCCATCGCGCTCAGCGGCCGCGCATAACGGTTCTGTTCGGGATGGGCGAAGCCCGGGGCCAAGGTCGCCGGATGCAGGCTCGGCACGTGGTAGGGCTCGGCGAAGGCGTCGGCGATCAGCTTCCAGTTGGCCTTGAAATCGGCCTGGATGACGATCGTCTCATCGAGATTAAAGTACGGAATGCCGGCGTAGCGAGTGCCGAACGGGCCGAGGAATTCGGCCAGCGACACTTCAGGCTTGCTCTGGTGATTGAGGAAGATGAAGCCTTCCCAGACTTCGCAGCTGATCGGCGTCAGGCCGCAGGTCTTCTTGTCGAGATCGAAGAAATGCTTCTGATCCGGAACGCCGATCAGCTCGCCATCGTTCCGGTATTGCCAGTTGTGATAACGGCAGACCAGTCGCTCGGCCACGCCACAAGTCTGGTTGACCACCAGGTTGCCGCGATGGCTGCAGACGTTGTGGAAGGCGCGGATCTTGTTGTTCTTGCCGCGCGTGACCAGCACCGAGGCCTTCCAGATCTCGAGGTCCTTGACGAAGTAGGCGTTCTCCTGAGGCAACTGTTCGACCCGGCCGATGCACAGCCAGGCGCGCTTGAAGACACGTTCGCGTTCCAGTTCGAAGAACGCCGGCGAGCGATAGGGCTCGACGGACACCGGGCCGGTCGACAGGCCAGCGGCGTGGGTGAAGCTCTGTTCGTCGATGACGTGGCGCCCCGCGTTCGGGGTTTGCGCCGGTTTTTCGATCACTGCACTCATGTTCCTTGGCTCCGGTTCAGATGCGGCCGCCGTGCGGCCACGGACCCTGGGTGATCCTGACCGCGCTCGGCCAGGTCGAATCGAAGGCGCGCGGCTCGCCGTGCATCTCCACCGCGATTGCCGCGTGGTTCATCGCCAGCAGCAGCTTGAACAGACGCTCGCTGGCCGGCGGCATCTGGCCGAGCGTGAACTGCTCGCAATGGACGATGGCCTGTTCGGCGCGGGCGACGATGGCGTCGTAGAAGCGCTGGATGTCGTCCATCTCGGCGGTGGAGCGCGCGGCACGGCGCTGGTCGTTGCTGTCCAGCACCCAGTACGGCACGAAGCCTTCGAGTTCCTCGAAACCCTGAGGCAGGCTGCTGCTTGCTGCGGTCATGCGGTGATCTCCTCGTCGCAATCTCTGTGCACTTGTTCTTGTCCGGGCCGTCCGCTTCTGGTGGCGGATCGGTGCTCCTGCTGCACTACTTCGCTACGGCTTCCAACTCCAGCTCCGCGACCGGGGCTGCGTCGCGACGGCGTTTCGACAAGGGCAGCTCGCCGGCGGTGATGCCAGCCAGCGCGAAATGCTCCTGCCCAAGCTCGTGGATCATCACGCGCACCGAATCCTTCGGCACACCGAGCGCTGCGACTGCCGCGTCGGTCAGCGCAGCATGCAGAGCACGCTTCTGGGTGACCGTCCTGCCTTCAAGCATGTTGACCTGGATGATCGGCATCGATATCGCGCGCCTCCGGTGTTTTGCTGCGCCTTGCACTCAGGCGTCGAAACTAGTGGCAGGCCGTGCATCCGTCTAATACCTTTGACCGGCCCAGGTGATACAAGATCGGCATCGCCCAGGACCCTAATGAGGAGAAAGCATGGCGGCTTCGAGCTTCATGGACTTCCGTCGGCTGAGCTGCTTCGTTGCCGTGGTCGAGCAGCGCAGCTTCCGCGCCGCGGCACTCAAGCTGCACATCTCGCAGCCGCCGCTGACCCGTCACGTGCAGATGCTCGAAAGCGCGCTCGGCGTGCAGCTGCTGGTGCGCAGTGCCGGCGGCATCGAGCCGACCGCCGCCGGCAAGCTGTTCTACGAGGAAGCCCGCAACCTGTTGATGCTGGCCCAGCAGGCCGGCGAGCGCGTGCGGCTGGCCGGACAGGGGCGCATCGGCCGGCTCGACATCGGCGTGTTCGGCTCGGCGGTGCTGGGCGCGATCCCGAAGATCGTCCATGCCTTCCGCGACAGCCATCCCAAGGTCGAGCTGGTGCTGCACAACCTCGACCGCGCCAGCCAGATCAAGGCGCTGCGCGAGCGACGGATCAGCGTTGGCTTCAACCGCTATTTCGCCGATGAAAGCGATCTGCGCTGGGAAGTGATCCAGACCGAACGCATGCACGTGGTGCTGCCGGCCCAGCATCGCCTCGCCGGCCGGCGCGAGCTGAGCCTGGCGGACATCGGCCAGGAGCCGCTGATCCTCTATCCGCGAGCGCCCCGCCCCGGCTTCATCGACGAAATGATGAGGCTGTTCAGCGCCCAGCGGATCACGCCCAACGTGGCTTACGAGATCGACGACATGGTCACCGCGATCGGCCTCGTCGCCAGTGGCTTCGGCTTGAGCCTGCTGACCGATTCCGGCTGCAATCTGCGAGTGCCTGGCACGGTGCAGATTCCGCTGCGCAAGGCCGACCGCGCCACCGTCAATCTGTGCATGATCCATCGTCGTGATGATGACGACTCGACGCTGCTGCAGGCTTTCCTCGACATGGCGCGCTCGCTGCGGGCGAGCCTCGATGGTGTTGTCGACGAGCCCGAAGCACCCCCACCAGCGGTGCCGGTATCCCGATTGAAACCTGCCGCCAAGGCGCTGAGCCGCAAACCCCGCTGACTGATTGACAACGACTGCCCGACCGGGTGGTTCTGTCCATCGCGCGCAGCGGTTAAGGTTGCGGTTCAGAACATGCGCCGGCCTAGTCCCGTCGCCTCACCAACACTGCGAGAAAGATCCCTGTGAGCCTGCCACTGCCTGCCGACATCGTCCGTGCCCGCCGCAATACCCTCGGCGATGCACTGCGCCGCACTGCGCGCCGCTTCCGTGGCAAGACGGCGCTGCGCTTCAACGATCGCAGCTGGACCTTTACCGAACTCGATCAGGCGGCTGATCGCCTCGCCGCCTGGTATGTCGGCCTGGGCATCGGCACTGGCGACCGCGTGCTCTGCTACGGCCGCAACTCGGATGCTTACCTGCTCGCCTGGCTGGGCTGCGCCCGGCTTGGCGCGATTCACGTGCCGATCAACTACGCGCTGACCGGCGACGAACTGATCTATCTGGTTCGCCAGTCCGGCGCCCGGTTGATCCTTTGCGATCCCGATCTGGAAACCCATCTCGAAGTGCTGCCCGGTGCGCTCGGCGCGCAGTGCCCGCCATCGCGTCGTCTGCACAGCGATCCGGGACAGGATCTGCTGAGCATTGCCCGCAGCGAGACGCCGTCGCAGGCTGTGGAATATGAGGTCGACGATCACGGCGTCGCCCAGATTCTCTACACCTCCGGCACCACGGCAGCACCGAAGGGCGCGGCGCACACCCATGTCGGCATCCTGTTCGAGTACCAGTCCTGCGTGCAGGATCTCGAGTTCAAGGAACGTGACCGCAATCTCGCCGCGCTGCCGCTGTATCACACCGCCCAGATGCACGTGTTCACGATGCCGCAGCTGCTGTCCGGTGCCCTGGTGCTGCTGATCGAAAGCCCGGCGCCGGCTCGCGTGCTGGAGCTGATCGAGCAGGAGCGCATCACCTCGTTCTTCGCGCCGCCGACGGTCTGGATCAGCCTGCTGCGCCATCCGGATTTCGCCAAGCGTGATCTGAGCTCGCTCGAGAAGGTCTATTACGGCGCTTCGATCATGCCGGTGCCGGTGCTGCAGGAACTGCGTCAGCGGCTACCGAAGGCCGAGCCCTACAACTGCTACGGCCAGACCGAGATCGCGCCGATGGCCACGGTGCTGAAGCCGCACGAGCACGAGGCACGGCCGGCGTCCTGCGGGCGGCCGGTGTTCAACGTCGAAACCCGGGTCGTCGATGAAGAGATGAACGACTGCCCCACCGGCACGCTCGGCGAGATCATCCATCGCTCGCCGCATCTCACCGTCGGCTACTGGGAAAAGCCCGAACAGACTGCCGAAGCCTTTGCCGGCGGCTGGTTCCACTCCGGCGATCTCGGCTACTTCGACGAAGAGGGCTATCTGTTCATCGCCGATCGGGTCAAGGACGTGATCAACACCGGCGGCGTGCTGGTGGCCAGCCGCGAAGTCGAGGAAGCGCTGCTCACCCATGCCTCGGTGTCAGAAGTCGCCGTGGTCGCCCTGCCTGATCCGAAATGGATCGAAGCAGTCAGCGCCTTCGTCGTGCTCCGCGATGGCGCGTCCGTCACGGCCGAGGAACTGATCGCCCACTCGAAGACCACGCTGGCGCCGTACAAGGTGCCGAAGCAGGTGATCTTCGTCGACAACCTGCCGCGCAACACCGCCGGCAAGATCCTCAAGCGCGACCTGCGCAAGGCGCATACCGGGTCCGACACGATCTTCGCGACCGGCTGAGCGAAAACAGCGCTTCCGATTCTTCGGAAGCGCTGTGTCGAAGCGAGAAAACTCAGCCGCGCAGCGGCCCGAGCACGGCCTCGTTGTCGGCACCGAGCTTTGGCGACTGGCCGTTCACGGCCAGTGCGTTGTCGAAGAAGATCGGCAGGTTGAACGCCGGCTTGCCGTTGTCGTCGACGACCATGTTGCGGGCGACGACCTGCTCGTTGTTCAGCGCTTCGCTCGGGGTGAGGATGGCGCTGACGCAGGTTTCCTCGTGGGCAAGCAGCGTTTCCCATTCGTCGCGCGTGCGGGTCTTGAACAGGGCGACCAACTCCTGGCGCAACGCTGCGCCAGCCTTGCCCGGCGCGGCGGGCAACTTGGCCAGATCGGCACGGCCGGCGAGCTTCAGCACTTCGGCAAAGAACTTCGGTTCCAGCGAGCCGACGGCCAGATGCTTGCCGTCGCTGCATTCGTAGACGGCGTAGTTCAGCAGCGCGCCGGACAGGAAATCGCCGCCACGTGCCGGCGCCTTGCCGAACGTGCGGATCGCCGACAGCGACAGCACCTGCATCGCCAGGGTGGCGTCCATCATGCCGACGTCGACGAAGCTGCCGACACCGCTGGCACGAGCACCGAGCAAGGCCGCGAGGATGCCGACCGCGCAGCTGAGCGCGCCGCCGGCGATATCGGCGACCTGCAGATTGCCGACCACCGGGCCGGAGTCTGCGTTGCCGGTCTGCTCCAGTTCGCCGGCGTAGGCGCGGTAGTTCATGTCATGGCCGGGGCGATTCCGGTACGGGCCGGTCTGGCCGTAGCCGGTCAGTGCGGCGAACACCAGGCGCGGGTTGATCGCTTTCAGCACCTCGTAACCGCAGCCGAGGCGATCCATGACGCCGGGCCGGAACGATTCAACCACCACGTCGGCATCAACCACCAGCTTCTTGAACAGCGCCACATCGGCCGCCTGGCGCAGATCCAGGGTCACCGATTTCTTGCCGCGATTGACCGCCGAGAACATCTCCGCCGACATCGCCCGCGCGTAGTCGCCGCCGTTCGGTTCCTCGATCTTGATCACCTCGGCGCCGAGCTGCGCAAGGTACAGCGTGCAGAACGGGCCAGGCAGCAGGCGGGACAGGTCGAGCACGCGGACGCCGTGCAGCAGCGGATTGGAGGTCATCGTTGGGGATCGGATGGAGGTTGGGTGGGCTGGTCAGCGACAGTGATTTTACATACAGTCTGGACGGTATCGTAATTTCCCTGTCTCCCCAACTTCATGCCGATCAGCGCTGCGTCTCCTGCCCCAAAGAAGTTGCGCCGCACCCAGGCCGAGCGCAGCGACAGCATGCGCAGCCGCCTGCTCGAAGCGACCCTGCAAAGCCTTGCCGAAGACGGCTATGCGGCCTCGACCTTGAGTTCGATCGTCCGCCGCGCCGGCGTCTCGCGTGGCGCGCAGGTACATCACTACCCGAACAAGCAGGCGCTGATGCTCGACGCCGCCGAGGATCTGCTGCGCCGTACCTACCGGCAGCTGGGCGAGCTGCTGTTGTCGATCGGCGACGAGGACGACCGGCTGACGCGGCTGGTCGAAGCAGCCTGGGATCAGGTGTTCTCCACACCGCTGTTCCACGCCTACACCGAACTGCTGGTTGCGTCCCTGCGCGACGAGAATCTCGCCGATGCGCTGCGTGAGCGACTGAAACGCGTGCAGAGCGTGTTCGCGCCGGCCGTCGAACATTACTTCGAGCCCAACCCGAAGCTCAGCGGCACCAGCAAGGCCGATCTGCATGCGCTGTTTCAGCAGCTGAGCTGCTTTCTTGTCGGCCTTGCGACCCAGGCGCATCTGATGAAGGATCGCGCCCAGGTACAGGCGCATCTGGCGCTGTGGGCACGGCAGGCGGGACTGGTGATGAAGGCTCGCAAGGGCGTGCGACTGCCGCCACCAAGGCCCGAGGCCTGGCCACGCAAGAGTTGAATCAGAGGACGCCTGAGCAGCGGCGAACTTCCGCCAGGAAGTCGCTCATGAACGGCTTAGCGGCAAGGCTTTCGGGAATCGCCGCGTACAGATCGCAGCGCAAGCCGTTCGGACCCAGCGGCTTGCCGATCACGTAGCTGCGCGTCAAGTACGGCGCGATGCTCCACTCCGGCAAAGCGGCGATGCCACGGTTGCTGGCCACCAGTTGCAGGATGGCGACGGTGAGTTCCACCTTGCGCCGCTGGGTGGTGACGCCTGCTGGCGCCAGGAAGTGGCGAACGACGTCGAGCATGTCCTCGTCGACCGGATAGCTGATCAGCGTTTCGGCTCCGAAATCGGCAGGCTCCAGAAACGCCTTGCGGGCCAGCGGATGACGCGGTGACAAGACGGCCAGAGTTTCGTAGCTGAACAGTTTTTCCACGACAACGGCAGCGCGTGCAGGTGGCCGGTCGTGGATCACCGCGAAATCCGCAGCCCCTGATTCGACCAGCGCCATCGGATCGATCTGGAAACCGCCGACCAGATCCAGTTCCACATCCGGCCAGTGCTCGCGGAAGGCATCCATCGCCGGCATCAGCCAGTCGAAACAGGTGTGGCACTCCACCGCCACCCGCAAGGCGCCGCTGCGGCCCGACACCCATTGCGCGACCTCGCGCTCGGCCTGCGCCGTCATCGCCAGCACCGTGCGCGCCAGTTCCACCAGCTTGGTGCCGGCCTGCGTGAAGCGCAGCGGCTTGGTGTTGCGTTCGAACAAGGGCGCTCCGTAACGCGCTTCGAGCGCTTTCAACTGATGCGACAGCGCCGACTGGGTGACGAAGACGCGCTCCGCTGCCTTGCCGAGCGAACCGGTCTCGGACAAGGCCAGCAGGGTTTGCAGGTGACGCATCTCCAGCGGCGACTGAGCCATGAATGAAATTCATCGAAGTGGTGAAAACACTGCGATTGAATCATGAGTGTGCTGCCGTGACCATGCCTGCCGCACTGAACTCCCGATTCCGAACATGACCGTCGCCCACATCCTTGGCTTTCCCCGCATCGGCTCGCGCCGCGAACTGAAGACCGCGCTCGAAGCGCACTGGAGCGGCAAGCTCGACGAAGCGGGCTTGCAGCGCGTTGGCCAGGATCTGCGTGCGCGGCACTGGCAGTTGCAGCGCTCTGCCGGGCTAGACGTCGTCACCGTCGGCGACTTCGCCTGGTACGACCATCTGCATACCGTCACCGCGCTGTTCTCTGCGGCACCGGCGCGTTTCGGCCTCGGTGGCCGGGTCGACCTCGCCGGCTATTTCGCGATGGCGCGCGGCACCGCCGAGCAGCCGGCACTGGCGATGAAGAAGTGGTTCGACACCAACTATCACTACCTGGTCCCCGAGATCGGGCCGTACACCCGCTTCACCCTGAACCGCGACTGGCTGCTGCCGGACGTGCGCGAGGCGCTGGCGCTCGGCCACAAGGTCAAGGTGGTGCTGCCCGGTCCGCTGACCTGGTTGTGGCTGGCGGCTAGCGAGCCGGACTTCGACAAGCTGAAGCTGCTGAGCCTGCTGCTCAACGGTTACTTCGTGCTGCTGGCCGAGCTGAAAGCGCTGGGCGTGCAATGGCTGCAGATCGACGAACCGATCCTCGCGCTTGATCTGCCGCAGGACTGGCTGGCGGCGCTGCCGGTGGTTTATCGCGAGCTGGCCAGCGCCGGTCCGGCGATCCTGCTCGCCACCTACTTCGGCGACGTTGCGCAGCACGCGGCCTTGCTGAAACAGCTGCCGATTGCCGGCCTGCATCTCGATCTGGCTCGCGCGCCCCAGCAGCTCGACGCCTTCCTCAGCAATTGGCCGCAGGACAAGATCCTGTCGCTGGGCGTGATCGACGGCCGCAATCTGTGGCGCACCGATCTGGCCCAGGCGCTGGCCGCTCTGCGCGATGCCAGCACGACCCTCGGCGACCGGCTCTGGGTGTCGGCGTCCTGCTCGCTGCTGCATGTGCCAACCGACCTCGCCCACGAGCACAAGCTCGATCCCGCGCTCAAAAGCTGGATGGCATTCGCCACCCAGAAGCTGGATGAAGTAGCGCTGCTCAAGCGCGCGCTCGACGATGGCGAGTACGCAATCGCAGACGCGCTGCAAGCATCCACGGCGGCTGCGCAAACGCGACGACAGGCAACGACCACCTTGCGCCCCGAAATCCGGGCACGAGTTGCTGCTCTGTCAGAAGCCGATGCCCGTCGTGGCGCGCCGTTCGTGTCGCGCATCGTCCAACAGCAGGCCGTGCTGAATCTGCCGCCACTGCCGACCACGACGATCGGCTCGTTCCCGCAGACCGCCGAGATTCGCGCTGCGCGCGCCGCTTTCAAGGCCGGCAAGCTCGGCGATCAGGACTACCGGCAAGCGATGCAGGCGGAAATCCGCTACGCCGTCGAAAAGCAGGAAACACTGGGTCTCGACGTGCTGGTCCATGGCGAAGCCGAGCGTAACGACATGGTCGAGTACTTCGGCGAGCAACTCGATGGCTATTGCTTCACCGAGAACGGCTGGGTGCAGAGCTATGGCTCACGCTGCGTCAAACCGCCGGTGATCTATGGCGATGTGGCAAGGCCGCGGGCGATGACCGTCGAATGGGCGCGCTACGCGCAAAGCCTCACGACCAAGCCGATGAAGGGCATGCTCAGCGGCCCGATCACCATGCTGTTCTGGAGCTTCGTGCGCGACGATCTGCCGCGCCGCGAAGTCGCGCTGCAACTGGCACTGGCCCTGCGCGACGAGGTCTGCGATCTCGAAGCGGCCGGCATCAAGCTCATCCAGATCGACGAGCCGGCGATCCGCGAAGGCCTGCCGCTGAAGAAGGCCGACTGGCCTGCATATCTCGATTGGGCGGTGCGCGCGTTCCGCGTCTGCGCGTCCGGCGTCCGCGACGACACGCAGATCCACACCCACATGTGTTACTCGGAGTTCAACGACATCCTGCCGGCGATCGCGGCGATGGATGCCGATGTCATCACCATCGAAACCTCGCGTTCGCGGATGAAGCTGCTCGATGCCTTCGCCGAGTTCCGCTATCCGAACGACATCGGCCCCGGCCTGTACGACATCCATTCGCCGCGGGTGCCGTCCGCCGGCGAGATGAAGACCTTGCTCGATCGTGCGCTGTCGGTAGTGCCGGCCGAACGCCTCTGGGTGAACCCGGACTGCGGCCTCAAGACGCGTGCCTGGCCAGAGACTGAAGCGGCATTGCGCCTGATGGTCAGCACCGCACGCCAGGCTCGCGCGAGCCTGGGCTGAGGCCGAAGCGCCGGTTGGCGTGTCGGGCCGCTGCGGATCGGTAGAATCGGGACATCCCTTTGTGTTCCTTCCTATCGATCCGCTCCGCATGAACCCTGCAAACCGCCTGCACGCACTTGGCCAGAGCCTCTGGCTCGACAACATCACCCGCACCCTGGTGCAGGACGGCACCCTCGCCCGCTACATCCGCGAGATCGCGGTGACCGGCCTGACCTCGAACCCGACGATCTTCGAGCAGGCGATCAAGAACGGCAGCGTCTACGACGAAGCGATCCGCACCAAGGCAGCGGCAGGCCTGAGCGACGAAGCGCTGTTCTTCGAACTGGCGATCGAGGATCTGTCGGCCGCCGCCGATCTGTTCGCGCCGGAGTTCGAGCGCACTAACGGTGTTGATGGCTGGGTGTCGCTGGAAGTGTCGCCGCTGTTGGCTGATGAGACCGAAGCGACGGTCAATGCCGCAGTCGATCTGCATGCCCGTGCAGCGAAGCCGAATCTCTACATCAAGATTCCGGGCACGCCGGCCGGCATTCCGGCGATCGAGGAAGCGATCGCCGCCGGCGTGCCGGTCAACGTCACCCTGCTGTTCTCCGCCGAGCAGTATCTGGCCGCGGCCGAAGCCTGGGCACGCGGTATCGAGCGTCGTCTCGAGGCCGGCCTGCCGGCCAATGTGTCGTCGGTTGCTTCGGTGTTCGTCAGCCGCTGGGACGCTGCGGTGAAAGCGCAATTGCCGAACACGCTGCATAACCGGCTCGGTGTGGCGATGATGGGCCGCTGCTATCGCGAGTACCGCAAGCTGCTGATCTCGCCCCGCTGGCAGAAGCTGATCTCGGCCGGTGTCTCGCCGCAGCGTCTGCTGTTCGCCAGCACCAGCGCCAAGGACCCGGCATTGGGCGACAGCTACTACGTCGATGCGCTGGCAGCGCCGGACACGGTCAACACCATTCCCGAGAAGACGCTGCTCGCCTACGTCGACAGCGGCAATCCGGGGCCGCTGCTGCCACCGACCGGCGGCGACTGCGAAACGGTGCTGGCGTCGATCGCTGCGGCCGGTGTCGATATCGATGCACTGGCTACCAAGCTGCAGCGCGATGGTGCCGCTTCGTTCGTCAAATCCTGGCAGGACCTGATTGCCTGCCTGGCCGAGAAGAGCCAGAAGAAGCCTGGTTAGACCCGCTTCCTTCGAACACTACAAACAACTGCCATTCTCGCGAAGGCGGGAATGACGGGAGGGATTGGCCGCAAAGCTCACATCGTATGCGTCGGCTTGTCCGCGCTGACACCCGCCAGATAGGCGTCGATCCGCTTCTGGGTATCGCCATTGTCCTGACCGCTGAACTGCACGCCTATGCCCTGCTGGCGCTTGCCCTGGGCATTGCGCGGCGTCAGCCAGACCACTCGGCCGGCGACCGGGATGCGCTCCGGGTCATCCATCAGGGTCAGCAGGATGAACACCTCGTCGCCTAGCCGGTATTCCTTGTTGGTCGGAATGAACAGGCCTCCGTTCTTGATGAACGGCATGTAGGACGCGTAGAGCGCCGGCTTGTCCTTGATGCTGAGCGTCAGGATGCCGGGGGAGGGCGCACCGGGACGAGTCGTGGTGTTCATGTCCGAGGATTCTGCGCAGCGCGGCCGGCCCGTGCAAGAAGGGCGATCCAGCCGATCAGCAGCGATTCGATCACCAGCTTCTTGTCAGCCGCGCCGTGAATGCGTTCGAGCGCGGTCTGCGCTTCGGCGACATAGCGATCGAGCAGTTCGGCCGGCAGCCGCAGCGCCAGGCTTCGCAGGCCAGCGTCATCACCGGCTTGGGCACTGAGCCGCGAGCGCAGCAGCGTTGCCAGCCAGCCATACAGCCACTGCACCCAGCCTGCCGGATCAGCTTCGTTGATCGCCGCCGCCATCGGCACCGGCTCGCCGCGACCATGGGCCAGATCGAGCAGGCCGCGCGCCCAGTCAGCCCTCACGGCGACACCATTGCCGGCCAGCAACTCGATCGCTTTCAGCGGTGCGCCCGAGGCCAGCTCGAAGGCCTGACCGAGTGCGGCCTCATCGAACTTGCCGCCGCTGGCGACACGCAGCCAGCTCAGTGCGACGTCGCGTGCTGGCGCTGCGATCGCCAGCCGCTGGCAACGGCTGCGCAAGGTCGGCGCCAGCGCCTGTGGGCGACTGCTGACCAGCAGCAGATGGCTGCCCGGCGTCGGCTCCTCGATGGTCTTCAGCAGCGCGTTGACGCCATTGACGTTCAGCGAATCGGCCGGATCGATGATCGCAACCTTGGCGCGGCCGTCGTACTGGGTGATCGTCAGCTTCTCGCTGAGCTCGCGCACGGCGCTAATCGGGATATCGCGCTTGCCTTCCTCAACTCTGAGCAGGAAGTAGCCGGAATGCGCTTCGCTGAGCACCTGCAGACAGTCTGAGCAGGCACCGCAGGCCGTGCCGTCAGTTGCGCGTTGGCGGCACCAGAGTGCTGCGGTGATGCAAGCCGCGAAGTGCCGCTTGCCAGCGCCCGGCGGTCCGGCGATCAGCAGCGCATGGCCCAGACGATCGTCCTGCATCGACGCGGCGACCGTCGTCCACAGCGTGCGTTGCCAGGGCAGCGGCTGGAAGTTCGGCGTGCTCATGGCGGTGCTGCGGAAGGGTCGAAAAGCATGTCGCGATGATACCAGCGGCCTGTTTCCCAGCCCTGCCTAAACTTCGAGCAATCGACGACTCGCCGCGTTGTGTCTTGCCACCAGCTGCGGCAAGTCGACACCGAGCAGCACGCCTTCATCGACGACCACCCGGCCGTTGATCACCGAGGTCCAGGCGCGAACTGGCGAGCAGGTCAGCAGCGCGGCAACCGGATCGCCCTGGGCGCCGGCGTGTTCGAGTCCGTCGACGCGGAATGCGACCAGATCCGCCGCCATGCCCGGCTGCAGGCTGCCGATGTCGTCGCGACCGAGCATGCTGGCGCCGCCCAGAGTCGCCAGCTCCAGCGCTTCGCGCGCGGAAAAGCGATCGGCGCGTGATTCGAAACCCGGCCAGCCGACCCGTTGCAGCAGCATCGCCTGCCGCGCTTCGCCGAGCATGTGGTTGCCGTCGTTGCTCGCCGAGCCGTCGACACCAAGACCAACTCGAACGCCGGCATCGACCATCGCCCGCACCGGCGCGATGCCGGACGCCAGGATCATGTTGCTGCTCGCGCAATGGCAGATGCCGCTGCAGCTGTGCGCCATCTTGGCGATGTCGGCCGGCGACGGATGCACCATGTGCGCGAACCAGACATCGTCACCGAGCCATTCCACCGACTCCGCATAGTCGAGTGGCCGCATGCCGAATTTCTCGACGCAGTAGCGATCCTCGTCGGCGGTTTCGGCCAGATGCGTATGCAGCCCGACCTTGGCGTGGCTGCGCGCCAGCCGCGCGCTTTCACGCATCAGACTGCCGCTGACGCTGAACGGCGAGCACGGCGCCAGACCGATCCGCAGCATCGAATAGCGTTCGGCATCGTGGAAGGTCTCGATCGCCCGCAGGCTGTCGGCGAGGATCGCGTCTTCCCGCTCGACCAGGCGATCCGGCGGCAGACCGCCCTGCGATTCGCCGACGCTCATCGAGCCGCGCGTGGGATGAAAGCGCACGCCGAGTTCCTGCGCGGCGGCGATCTCGTCGTCGATGCGCGTGCCGTTCGGATACATGTAGAGATGATCGGCGACCGTCGTCGCGCCGCTCAGCACCAGCTCGGCCAGACCAATCTTGGCGCTGACGTAGACCGCTTCCGGATCCATGCGGCCCCAGATCGGATAAAGCATCTTGAGCCAGTCGAACAACACCAGGCCGCCACCGGTGCCGATCGCGCGAGTCAGTGTCTGGTAGAGGTGATGGTGGCCGTTGATAAGGCCCGGCAGCAGCACGCAGCCGCGCAGGCTGATGGTCCGCGTCGGCTTGCGCGCCGGATCAGCCGCGATCCAGGCACTGACTTCGTTCTCGTCGCCGACGCAGGCAATGACCTTGTTGTCGATGACGACGCTGCCGCCACGAATCTCGCGGCGTGCAGCGTCCATGGTGACGACGACATCGGCGTCGCGCAGCAGCAGGATGGGCATGAGGCAGTTTCTAGTTCTCAATCGTTGGCTTGAGGAAAAGCAAAGGTCGCCTCGGTCCTACAGCTCTGGCTGGAGCCGCCGGTTGGAAATCATTTGCGCTGGCTCGCGTTGAAGAACGTCGCTATCGCGAGGTAGATGAGAACAACCGCCGCGCCGGCGGCAAGATAACGGGAGTGGAAGTCCATTAACTCGCCGGCTAAGTCAGCAAGGACACCCGGATCGCCAGCCTGCACCCATATGAAATAGACCGTACCGGAGATCACCGCTACGAGGACGCGCACCCGGATACTGCATTTCGCAAGACCGCCCAGAAGCAGAGAGACCGAAAACCCGCAAACGGCCAGAACAAGCTCATGGGCCCGCACTACCGACAGGTATTTATCGTCGACCACAAAACTGGCGGGTAAACGACTCAGCGGCCCGAACGACGCCGCCACAAGAAGAGCAATCGTGGTGACGAGCGCTAAGCACGCTGCTCTTCCAACCTGACTAGACATAGCTTTACGCAACCCAACAACTGGAAACCGGTATTACTTCGGAATAGAACCATCCACGCCTTCGACATACCACTTGATCGACAACAGCTGCTCGTCGAGCAGCGCCTTGCCGGCTTCGACCTTGACCGCGCCGGTGTTGTCCTTGAGCGGTCCGGCGAACGGCAGCAGCGTGCCGTCGATAATCGCTTTCTTGCGTTCCTCGAACAGCTTGGCGACATCGGCCGGAACCGACGGATTCAGCGGCGACAGCACCACCAGGCCTTCCTTGATGCCCCAACGGGTGTTGCGGTTGCCGGTCCAGGTGCCGGCCAGCTGCTTGTTGATCTCGTCGATGTAATAGACGCCCCAGTTCTCGGTATTGGCGGTCAGGTGTGCGTGAGGGCCGTACTTGCTCATGTCCGAATCCCAGCCGAAGGCGTGCACGCCTTTCTCTTCGGCCACCTGGACGGCGGCCGGCGAATCGGTGTTCTGGCAGAGCATGTCGGCGCCCTGGGCGATCAGGGTTTCGGCGGCCTGGCGCTCCTTGCCGGGGTCATACCAGGTGTCGACCCAGATCACCTTGGTCTTGATCTTCGGGT
>NZ_CAISIQ010000158.1 GCF_903885465.1 uncultured Nevskia sp. | reverse complement strand
CGATCACGGCGGACGAACGCAAGATGGTCCGCTCACGCAGCCCGGTCGGCGGCAAGTACGACACCGCGGTGGATCGGGAGTCCGCCTACGAAAAGCTCGCGGCGCGAGCAGCGCCGGCGGCAGCTGATCAGGCGTCTGCGGCGGCTCCATCGGCCCCACAAGGTGGTGGAGGTTGGTGGGATTCCGGAAGCGCCGCACCTGCACCAACGCCAGCCACACGACCCACCGCACGGCCTTCGAATCGCGAAACGGTATTCGAGACTGCAGCAAAAAGCGTGGTCCGCAGCGTCGGCTCGCAGGTGGGTCGCGAAGTGGGGCGACAGCTGTTGCGCGGGCTGCTTGGTTCGCTGACGGGTGGTACCGGCCGGCGGCGTTGAGTGTTCAGGAGCGCCGAACGAGCGCTTGGGTCTGAAAGAGAGCCCCGGTGTTTTATCGACGAGATGTCAGATAGATGCCCGATTGCAGTCAAGTAAATCTGACGGCCGCTGGTTTGTTGCGTTTTAGCTAGCTTGTTCGCTAGGAATGGCACGCCGTATGCTTTGGCAAGCATGTAAGCTATGTGCGGGATATGTGAAATTCGGCGAATAAGGGCGTTATAAAGCCTGCTGGATTTCCAAACTTCATGACTCAGCTGCGGTCGCTCTCACGAGCGGTCGTTCCCAGGCATGGCCAACTGTTCAATCACGAAAACTTAGCGATCCATACAGGCGGGCAAGTCAGGGACTATCACCGCTACCCCCTTTTATCCAATCATCGAGTCTCGATCATGACCTTGCGAGTTGCCAGCTACCCCGTCGCTATGCTGGCCGTTCTTTTTAGCCTGTCTGCTGCCGCAGCATCGCGGACATCCACGCCGCCTAATGTGTTGATTGATCTGTCGAATTTCAAGTTGACACTTCCGGTCGATAGCAAGGGGAAGGCTAGCGGCAAAGCCGCGACGATCGAGAATCAGCGGCTCAACGGATCGCCTGGTTACACGTCGTCATACTTCTATTCCGACACTGATGGGGCAATGGTGTTTTACTCGCCTTCCAACGGTGCCGATACAAGTCCGGATTCTGGCTCCGACCACACCCGATCAGAACTGCGCGAGCTTTATCGCGTGTCCGGTCCCACCGAATGGACCAACGCCATCGGCGGCACCATGACTGCTAGTTGTCATGTCGACAAAGTCGCTAAAAAATCCGGCAAGGCGATCATCGGACAGATACACGGTCTGGATTCCATGATGATGCTGTTGTACTACAACGCTGCCAAGAAGACCGTCGAAGCTAAATTCCATGCCAAGCCGGGCAGTTCGTCAGTGACGATTTATGTGGTGGCGAGCGATGTGAAACTGGGCGATCGTATCGATTACCAGATTCAATGGATCGGTTCCACGGCTTCAGTCACTGTCAATCGCAACACGATAAACCGGGTTACAAGTTCTTCTTGGAACAAGGTCCCGGTCTACTTCAAGGCGGGAGCCTATAGCTCCGCGCCCACCACGGGCAACGCGTCGGGGGATGCGACAAAAGTGGCTTTTTCAAGTCTGCAACTTCAACACTGAGTGGCATTGCCAAGCGCTGACGCCGCTAAGCGCCTCATTGATAGCGCTTTCGGCGAACAGCTGGCAATGCAACAGGCAATTATCCGGAATCTGGGGCTGAAACAGACTCGACCCGAAGGCGGGATACGCATATCGGCTATCCCGCCCTCCATTTGATCACTCCGCTGTCGTCCACCGCTTGATCCAAGCTAGCACCGCGTTGTGCCACTGCACGCTGTTCTGCGGCTTCAGCACCCAATGATTCTCGTCCGGGAAATGCAGTAGCTGGCTCGGTATCCCACGGCGCTGCAGGGCCGTAAAGGTCGCGATGCCCTGCTCGACTGGAATCCGGTAGTCCTTGCCGCCCTGAACCACCAGCATCGGCACGGTCCATTTGGCGACGTGGTTCACCGGGTTGAACTGTTCGTAGTTCGCCGGCTTTTCGTACTGCGTGCCGAGGTTCTCCCATTCGTCGAACCAGAGTTCTTCGGTGGAATAGGCCATCGAACGGTTGTCGAACACGCCGTCGTGGTTGACCAGGGCTTTCCACGGCGATGACCAGTTGCCGGCGATCCAGTTGATCATGTAGCCGCCGTAGCTGGCGCCGAGGGCAACGGCACGGCTGGCGTCGAGGAAGTCGTACTTGGCGAGTGCTGCGGCATAGCCTTTCTGCAGGTCTTCCAGCGGGCGGTCGCCCCAGTGGCCGGAGATGGCGTCGGTGAACGCCTGCCCGTAGCCGGTGGAGCCGTGGAAGTCGATGAACACTGCCGCGAAGCCGGCGCCTGCGTAGGTCTGCGGATTCCAGCGGTAGTGAAAGTCGTTACTCATGCTGCCTTGCGGGCCGCCATGGATGATGAAGGCGATCGGGTACTTCTTGCCTTTCTCGTAGCCGACCGGCTTGACCACATAGCCATACACGGTGTCGTCGTTCCAGCCCTTGAAACTGAACTGCTCGTAATCGCCGAAGCCGAGGCTGGCCAAGGTCTTGGCATTGTGATCGGTGAGCGCCAGCGGCGCGCTGCCGGACAGCTTGATCTTGTACAGCTGGTTCGGGCTTTTCAGCGTATTCATCGCGAAGATCAGCGAATCACGAGCGAGCGCAAAACCATCGACATGGCCGTCACCGGTCAGTGCCTTGACCTTGCCACTGGCAATCTCGACCGAGAACAGCTTGTGGTTGCCCAGGTCGTCGGCCGCGGTGTAGAGCTTGCGGCCATCCGGCGAGAACTGGAGGCTGCCGGCGGAGCGGTCCCACTTCGGCGCGATCTCACGCGCCGGGCCGACTTTTCCATCCTTGCCGATATCGCGAACCATGATCGCAAGGCGATCGGCCTCGAAGCCCGGGCGCTTCATCGCGCAGTAGGCCAGCAACTTGCCGTCCGGCGACACCACCGGGCCGGTGTCCATGCCCAGGTTGTCGGCAGTCAGGTTTTCCGCCTTCGCGGAGCCATCGGCCGGCACGCGATACAGATCGAAGTTGGTGCTCCAGGATTCGCTGACGCCGGCGATGCGGGCGCCATAGATCACCGATTTGCCGTCGGGCGTGAAGGTGATTTCCTCGTCGCCGCCAAAGGGCTTGCTCGGCACGTCGCCATCGATGCCGGCGCTGAGCCAGGCCGGATTGCCGGTCACCGCGCCTTGGGCGTCGAGTGCGTACGAGAAAAGCTGGGCGCGGGTGCCGTCCTTCCAGGTATCCCAATGGCGGATGAACAGCTTTTCGTACAGCTCGCCGGTGTTCTTCTGCGCTGCGCGTTCGTCGAAACGCTTTTTGGTCGCGGCGAGATCGGCACCGAGATCCGGGAAGCTGTCGACGCTGATGGCGATGCGGTTACCAGTCGGCGCGAGCACGAAGGCGCTGACATCCAGCGGCAATTCGGTGACGGGTTGCGCTTCACCACCAGCGGCGAGATCGAGCTTCCAGACCTGCTGCGAGCCGCTGCGGGTCGACAGGAAATACAGCGCGCCGTCATTGGCCCAGCGTGGCGTATGCGAGGAGCCGGTGCCGGCGGTCAGCTTGCGTGTGGTGCCGGATTCCAGATCGTGCAGCCAGATCGATTGAACGCCCTTGTTGGCCTCGTAATCGGTGGTCCGCAAGGTATAGGCGATGCTGCGGCCGTCCGGCGAAACGCGGGGATCGGAGACTCGTTCTAGGCGCACCAGCGCATCGGCATTGAACGGGGTGATGGCGGGTGCAGCGAGAGCGATTGGCGTGGTCATCAGGGTGGTGAGGCTCAAGGTGGCGGCGAGCGCCAGACGAGAAATGAGGGGCTTGGACATAGCGGGTTCCGAATAGGGAGTGGGCGCAGACGATCAACGCGAGAGCGGCGCGGATGGCTCAGGCCGGGTGGCCGCGCGATACAGCAGCCAGGCGGTCACGGCGAGCACAACCAGGCCGACGAACTGGCCGAACTGGAATTGTGCTGGCAGCGCCAGGATGTCGCCCTTGCCGGAGACCACGATCGGGATCGCAATCAGGATCCCCATCAGCGCTTCGCCGGTGATCAGGCCGGCCGAGAACAGCGTGCCGGGGCGATGGATGCGATCGCGCGCCTCTTCGTCCTGGGCGTCGACCTTGTGGAAGCGCTCGACCAGATGCGCGAGCAGACCACCGAGAAAGATCGGCACCATCAGTTCCAGCGGCAGATAGATGCCGATCGCGGCACCGAGCACCGGCACGCGGAAGTGTGAGCCGCGCGCTTTCAGTGTTTCATCGAGCGCGACGATCACGGCACCAATCAGCGCACCGATGGCGATGAAGTTCCACGGCAGTTCGCCGCCGAACATACCCTTGGCTACCGAGGCCATCAGGTTCGCCTGCGGGGCTGCAAGCGCGTTCGGATGTTCCGGCGTCGGTGCGCCGATGCCGTAGGCGGCGGCGAGCAGATTCAGCACCGGCGCCATCACCAGCGCACAGGAAAAGGCGCCGATGCCGAGCATCAACTGCTGCTTCCAGGGCGTGGCGCCCACCAGATAACCGGCCTTCAGATCCTGCAGGTTATCGCCGCCGACCGAAGCCGCGCAGCAAACCACGGCGCCGATCATGATCGCGGCGACGGCGCCGATCGGTGAATCGCGGCCGAGCAGCAGAATCAGAACCAGGGAAGCGAACAGGATCGTCGCGATGGTGATGCCGGACACCGGGTTGTTCGACGAACCAACGAGCCCCGCGAGGTAGCCGGACACCGACACGAACAGGAAGCCGGCGACGATCATGATCAGGGTCATCGGAATGCTCACCAGCCAATCGTGGACGATCGCCTGATAGAGCAGCGCCAGCGGAATGGTGAACAGCACCAGCGCGATCAGCATCCACTTCATTGGCAGGTCGCGATCGGTTTCGGCGATCACCGTGCCGGCGGTGTTCTTGCGGGCGGCGGCGAGGCCGCTCTTGATGCCGGAGGCCAGAGATTTGCGTAGCGAGAACAAGGTCCAGATGCCACCGGTCAACATGGCGCCGACGCCGAGGTAGCGGATCTTCGCCGACCAGATCGCGTAGCCCAGGTCTTCGGCGCTGGCGCCGGCGATCTTGGTGGCCAGTACCGGATCGGTATCTAGGAAGAACGCATGGTAGATCGGAATCGCGATCTGCCAGCTGAGGATGCTGCCGCCGACCACGACGATGCCGACATTGAGGCCGACGATGTAGCCGACGCCGAGCAGCGCCGGCGACAGGTTGGCGCCCATGAATGCGAAAAACTTGCCGATGAAGGTGGCACCGATCGCGGCATCGGGAATGATCTTCAGGCCGCTGGCGGCGGCGAGCTTGATGATCGCTCCGAGCGCACCGGAGAAGGCCAGGGTTCGCACGCCGGGGCCGGGATTGTCACCGGCCTTCAGCACTTCGGCAGCCGCCTTGCCTTCCGGGAAAGCGAGCGGTTCTTCGACGATCATCGTCCGCCGCAGTGGCACCGAAAACAGCACGCCGAGCAGGCCGCCGAGGCCCGCGATCGCCAGCACCCAGGAGTAACGGAAGTCCTGCCAGTAGCCGAGGATGATCAGCGCCGGAATCGTGAAGATCACGCCGGCGGCGATCGACGAGCCGGCCGAAGCGCCGGTCTGGACGATGTTGTTTTCGAGGATGGTGCCGCCGCCGAGCACTCGGAGCACCGCCATCGACACCACGGCGGCAGGAATGGCGGTGGCGATGGTCAGGCCGGCGAACAGGCCGAGATAGGCGTTCGCCGCGGCGAGGATCATCGCCAGGATCACCGACAGCACGACGGCGCGAACCGTCAGCTGCGGCACGGCAGGAGGTGAGGCAGATGCGCTCATGGAGTTCTCTGGATAGGGCTTAGACCAACGGCCGCATACCAAGCTTCGGCCGTCGGGAGGATGGCCGATTGTGACATGAGCAAATCCGGGTTCAGAGCTGGCTTAACGGGCCGCCAGAAACCTTCGCCATCAAGGCGCCGGCTTCACCAGCAGCATGCGATCGATGTCGGCGAGATCGGTCTCGGTCAGCCGTCCGGCCTGCTGTTTCAGAGTCAGTACGCTGATCAGATAGTCGTAGCGGCTCTGATAGAAGGTGCGCTGGGCGATATACAGATTGCGCAGCGTGTTCAGCACGTCGACCTCGGTCCGGGTGCCGACCTGCAGGCCGACCTGGCTCGATTCCAGCGCCGTCTGATTCGACTTCACCGCCTGCATGTTGGCGCGCACCGAGGCGATGCCGGAGATCACGCCCTGATAGGCGTCGCGGGTCTGGCGTTCGATCGAACGCCTGGAGCCTTCGAGCTGTGACTGGCTCTGATGGAAGCTGGCCGCAGCCTGGCGAACCTGCGACTGGGTCAGGCCGCCGCTGAAGATCGGCAGACTGACGTTGACGCCAACGGTGCCGCGATCGGCATTGGTCTGGAAATCCGACGAATTGGTATTCGAGCCGTAAGTGCCGGTCAGATTCAGCGTCGGATAGTGGCGCGCATAGGCCACGCCGACGGCCTTCTCGGCCACGGCGGTGTTGAGTTCCGCGATCTGTACGGCGTAGTTCTGATCGCGTGCGACCTTCAGCCAGTCATCGACGCTGACCGGGTCCGGGCTCGGCAGCGGAATTTCCTCGATCAGGCCTTCGGCCGTTTCGGCATAGCCGTTGGTGATTTCGGCCAGCGCGCGCCGGGCGTTGGATTGCGTGCGCTCGGCGCCGATCAGCGTCGCCACGCTGGCGTCGTAGGCGGCTTGCGCTTCTTGCACGTCGGTGATCGCGGCGAGGCCGACTTCGAAACGCTTCTTCGCCTGCAGCAACTGGCGCTCGTTGGCGTCGCGCTCGGCGGTGTTGGTGCGTACCGCATCGCCCGCTGCCAGCACGTTGAAATAGGCCTGGGCAACGCGCAGGATCAAGGCCTGCTGGGCATCACGGTAGGTTGCTTCAGCAAGCGCGACCTGGGAATCGGATTGCTTCAGCAGCCGCCAGGCTTCGAAGCTCCAGATGGTCTGCGACAGCGACACCTGGTACTGATCGGCGCGGTTGAAATAGGCGCTGGGCCGGACATTCTGGGTGGGATCAGTCTGGATCGCATCGCCGCCGGTATCGATCTTGGTGCGCTCCAGCGAGCGCCCGGCCTGAGCCGTCAACTGCGGCAGGAAAGCCGACAGTGCCTGCGGCTTGGCTTCCACCGAAGCATCGCGCTGGAATCGGGCCGCGGCCAGTGTCGTGTCCTGATCGAGTGCCTTGCGATAGGTTTCCAGCAGATCGTTCGCCGGGACGAGGGTGGGCGTCAGGGACAAGGACGCCAGCAGGGCGCGGGCAAGGGGACGGCGCATGAACATGAATCTTCCTGGGTTCGATGGGGGTCTTACGGGCGCGGGGCCATTTCAGCGAGATTCAATAACGGGGAATGCGGGTGTCGATGACGCGCGACCAGACGTCGATGCCGCCTGTTAGATGCGATACATCGGCAAAACCGTTGCGCTCCAGCAGACGCCCCGCCATCTCGCTGCGGACACCGTGATGGCATAAGACGGCGATCGGCGCCTCAGGGTTTAATTCGCTCATTCGGGCACCGAGTTCGGCCAGCGGAATATTGACTGCGCCGGGCAAGGCGGCAATCTCGATTTCCTCGGGCAGTCGCACGTCGAGCAGCACGGCGTCAGCTCGCGCGATCAGCGCCTGGAACTGTTCGGGGTCGAGATTGCGCATCGTGGTGACGGTGTCTACGGACTGTGAAGGCCGCAGCCTAGCACGCAGAAAAGCCTTGTCCGGGCTGAATTTCCGGGGTTTCCGTTCAGCTTTGCCTAGCTTTACGAAGTCTGTTCCGAAAGCGGTTCCAAGCGCAGTGCGCCGGCCTAGACCGCGCGATGTCGATCTGTTTCGCGGCCTGCCCGAGCAAGGTGTCAATCGTCGTCGACCGCGCCGACCGCTCGCGGTCGGAATATCCTGTGGTCATCCACGTTTTGATATCTGGGCCAACTCCATGAAGTCGATCCACATCTGGCTTGCCGAATACAGCGACAGTCATCGCAATCCGGTCAACAAGCGCCTGCACTGGCTCTGCGTGCCGCCGATCGTGCTGACGGTGTTCGGCTTCCTGCGCGCGATTCCCGGTGGCGATGCGCTGATCAACGCGGCAACCGTGGCCGGCATGCTGACCTTGGTCTATTACTCGCTGCTGTCCTGGCGGTTGATGCTGGGGCTGGTGCCGGTGATCGCCATCGTGCTGACGCTGGTTCAGATCAGTTACGCCGCGCTCGGCGGCTGGCATCTGCCGCTGATGGCGACAATCTTCGTGCTGGCCTGGATCGGCCAGTTCATCGGCCATCGGGTGGAAGGCAAGAAGCCCTCGTTCTTCAAGGACGTGCAGTTCCTGATGATCGGCCCGCTGTGGCTGCTGGCTGACGTCTACCGCCGTGCTGATTTGCCGCTGACGTCGTCCGATCGACGCTGATTCGTCTGTCCGCTCGCGGCTCGCTCAGGCTGCGTTCAGGCACCGCGGTTATTCTCAAGCTCCGTTGCTCGAGCAGCGCGAACGCGTGCGACCATCTGCGGTCTGAGCGTATGCCGGATAGAACCAAAAGAAGAAGGTGATGAACCATGATGCTTCGTAAACTTGCGCTGCTGGCCTGTTCCTTTGCGATGACCCTGGGGCTTGCCACGCCCGCGAGCCTGCAGGCCGAAGAGCCGCCTGCCGAGCCTGCGATCGAGCAGGGCAGTGCCGGCGGTGACGTGCCGCAGGAAACTTTTTCCGAAGAGGAAACCGTGGCGGCTGCCGAGAAATTCTTCGGCGGCACCACCAGCGGTCTCGCCAAGGCGATCGAGAAAGCGTTTTCGGAACTGGGTCGCCCGGTGGCTTACATCATCGGCAGCGAAGGCTCCGGCGCGTTCGTCGTTGGCCTGCGGTATGGCGAAGGCAATCTGGTCTACAAGGGCGGTGGCTCGACCAAGGTCTACTGGCAGGGGCCGTCCGTGGGCTGGGACATCGGCGGCAACGCTTCGAAGGTGTTCACGCTGGTCTACAACCTGCACTGGACCAAGGATCTCTACCAGCGCTTTCCTGGCGTCGACGGCAGCCTCTATGTAGTTGCCGGCATCGGCTTGAATTACCAGCGCGCTGGCGACATCACCCTGGCGCCGATCCGTACCGGTGTTGGCCTGCGCGCCGGTGCCAACATCGGCTATCTCGCCTACACCCGCGAGAAGCGCCTCAACCCGTTCTGAAGCTGGAATGGCTCGTAGAGACGGCCGCCTTCGGGCGGCCGTTGTCGTTCAGGCGAGCGTGATCGCGATGCGCCGGAGCAGTTCGCTGATGTCGCTTTCGTCGTGATAGACGCCGAAGCCGATGCGCAGACGATCGTCGCGGTAATCGCAGATCACCTCGGCTGCTTTCAGCTGTGCCTGCAGGGCGCCGGCCTGCGGCGTGCGAAAGCACAGGAAATTGCCGCGCGGCTGGCCGCGAGCCGGAATCAGCAGCTTGCTGTTCAACAGCGGCAGCGACAGCTTGTCGAGGCCATCGAGAAACTGATCCTGCAAGGCGGCGACTCTGGCGTGGATGCGGGCTGGCGTCAGCTTCTGCGCGTGTAGCCAGTCCATCACCGCATTGAGCCGGTACAGCGCGGTGGGATCGTAAGTGGCACCCATCATCCGCAGGCCACCATCGGCGTAGCCGACCTGCACCGGGCCGGTCGACAACTCGGCAAAGCCGGCGAACCAGCCGGTATTGACCGGGCGCAGCGCGTAGTTCGGCGGACAGTGCATGAAGCTGTTGCCTTCACCGGACATTGCGTACTTGTAGCCGCCACTGAGATAGAACGCGCGATGGGCGATCGCCGACAGATCGGTGTGCACGGCCATGTAGCCGTGATAGCCGTCGATGATCACCAGGGTTTCCGGATCACGGACCGCGCTGACGATCGGTGCCATCTCGTGCACCAGCCAGCCGCTGTTGTAGAAGCACTGGCTAAAGTAGACGAGGTCGTGACCGCCGCGGGCGGCGGCCTGCGCGAAGCGTTCGGCAAAGGTCGCGAACGGTTCCACCGGCACCCGCTCGACAACTGCCTTGCCGGCTTCATCAAAGCGCTGCATCTGCCGGTTGAAGCTGTGGAACTCACCGTCGGTAGTCAGTACCCGGATCGGCTGGCGCTCGATCGACGAGATCGCCCGCATGAACAGTTCATGCGTGTTGCCGGCAAAGCAGATCGTCGACGGGTCCGGCAGATGCAGGATGGTCGCGACATGCGCCTGCGCCGCTGGAATCACCGTGTTGAATACGCGCTGCCACTTGTCGTCGACCAGCTCGGCGGCATCGAGCCAGGCCTGCATCTGAGCGTCGAAGCTGACATCGGGCCAGGGATGATGGCTGTGGGCAGCCACGTGCAGGCGTGAAGGCCGCGCGGTCAGGAATCGCGAGAAGTGCAGCTTCCAGGAATGGTTCATCACTAGCCTCTATCCATCCAGCGTTTTTACGAAATGGAACGAGGTGATCTGCAGGCCCTCGCGGAAATAGAACTTGTGCGCTTTCAGACGCGGCGTGCCGGAGTCCAGGGTCAGCTGGGTGCAGCCGACATCGCGTGCCTTCGCTTCGCACCAGGCGAGCAGAGCCTTGCCGACACCGCTCGAGCGGTGGCCGGCATCGGTGACCAGATCATCGATATACAGCTCGCTGCGCGAAAAGGTCTTTTCGAGAATGCGCCAGACCGTCAGGCCGAGCACCTGGCCGTTCTCGACGGCGACCAGCATCTGCGCGCCGCCCGCGAACACGCGCTGCATCTGGCCGAGGTAGTCCGGCATCAACTGCGGCCGCAGCTGTCGATGCACCGCCTCGGCCTGCGGCAGCCACTCGCCGGCGACGATGCGGCCTGCGGAATCGGTGATCTCGATGATCTGCGTCATGGGCCGGACTCGCGACAGTGGGCTTGGCAGCGGGTCGGGCAGTCTGGGGGCATGTCGGATGCGCTGCAAATTCCGTCGCCGGAACGCGTGATCGCCAGCATCGACAGCTTCACCGTCTGGCTGCTGGACGGGAACTCCCGGCTGCTATGATCGGTCCACGTTGGCGTGGCTCGAGTGCCAATTTACCTTTTGTTTACAAGGAGCAAGACCTGATGAGTACGCCCAATCCATTCCGCAGTGTTCCGGTTGCCGGAAGCACTGCGTCACGCGGTGGCAGCAGCGCGCTGAGCACCAATTCGGTGCTGCGCAATACCTACCTGCTGCTGTCGGCGACCTTGCTGTTCTCGGCGCTGATGGCCGGCGTCTCGATGGCGATCGGCGCGCCGCGCGGTGCCGGTATGATCTGCTCGCTGGTCTCGCTGGGTCTGCTCTGGTTCGTGGTGCCGCGCACGGCAAACTCGGCAAACGGCATCTGGGTGGTGTTCCTGGTCACCGGCCTGCTCGGCTTCGGACTTGGCCCGGTGATCAACAGCTACATCGGCCGTTTCGCCAATGGTTCGCAGATCGTCATGATGGCCTTCGGCCTGACGGGTTCGATCTTCGTCGGCCTGTCGGCCTACGCGGTGAAGTCCGGCCGCGATTTCAGCTTCATGCGCGGCTTCGTCTACGGCGGCGTGATGCTGGCCTTCGTGATGTCGATCGGCCTGCTGGTGGCATCGATGTTCGGCTTCTACTTCCAGCCTCTGGCGCTGGCCATCTCGGCGATGTTCGCGCTGCTGATGTGCGGCATGATCCTGTCGCAGACCTCGGACATCATCCACGGTGTGGAAACCAACTACATCCTGGCGACGATCAGCCTGTACGTGGCGATCTACAACCTGTTCGTCAGCCTGCTGCAGCTGCTCGGCTTTGCTGCCGGCGACGATTGATCCACGGCGCTGCAAAGAAAAACCCCGCGTTGATCGCGGGGTTTTTCATGTCCGGTGCTACTGACCTAGTTCAATTGCCAGCTGTGTAACGCAGTAGATCGAAGCCTTGAATGGTGGCGTCGATGCCATCCAGCGCGGGGCCGAACAGGCCGACATTCAATGCCGTGTCGGGCAGTACGCTGGCGTCATCGCCCGGCCAGTTGTGACCGTTGCCGACGGCCGTGGCAAGCACGACTCTCCGCCCGCCAGCGCAGCTGGTCGCGTAATTGAACCGGATGGTCGCGTCGCCATTGATCAGCGTCGCCATGCGATCACTGCCGGTGCACTGGTCGAAGGTCTTGAAATCCGCGTAGTTCTCGGGAACGGCGCGAGTCAGGTTGAGCAAACCGTTGTAAGGAACGATCGGATCGGACGTGCCATGAACGATGACCAGGCCCACCGGCCGGTTGGGGCGGCAGGTCGCTGCCGCTTCAGCGGTCTGGGTGCCGGCCACCGCAAGCACGGCTTCGACCTGATCGGCACGGCCGCAGGCGTAGAAGTAGGCCATCGGCGTGCCGTTCGACAATCCCGACACATACAGCGGTGCGCCGCTCGCGCTGAAGCGGTTGCGGGCATCGGCCACCACGCCGTCCAGCAACTGCAGATTATTCTCGACGGCCTGGTTGACCATGGTCGGCCAGCGCGACAGCAGTCCGGTGTTCGGCGAAGGCAGGCCCAGCAGTGGAAGCGTCAGCAGGCCGCCGTCACCCGGCGCCTGCGGGACCAGCACCAGAACGTTGCGCGCCTTGGCCAGCTCGCTCATCCGGATCAGATTCGCGTAGTAGCTGGTGTTGGCATTCAGATAGTGCAGCGCCATGTAGATCGCCGACGGCGTACCACCTCCGGCCGGCCGGATCGCCAGGTACTGGGTAGTGAAGCCACCGCCGGACGCGCTGTTCGAGGTGACTTCCACGCCATCGCAGGGAATGACCGTGGTGCGGCTGGTCAGCAGATCCAGACCGGAAACCAGCGGGCAGAACTTGGCGCGATTCAGCGCCGGATCGCAGTTCTCGCCAGCGGCGACCCGGTCGGGCGTGAAGTCGTTCTGGCATGACGTGGGGCTCGGCGTGCCGCCGCCCGTGCTACTGCCACCCGTAGTAGTGCCGCCGCCGCTGGTGCCGCCACCGGTCGTTCCGCCACCGGTCGTCCCGCCGGTGGTGGTGCCAGTTGTGCCGCCAGTCGTGCTGCCACCTCCTCCGTCATCCGTGCCACCACCGCCACCGCAGGCGGCAAGTACCAACGCTAAAGCCGCCGACAGGACCAGACGGTTCACGGTTGTCAAAGGTATTGCCCTCAAGTGGTTAGCAGCCAATGGAGGCGGAAGTTTACCGACTCGGTCTGCCACTTGTTATAAGGGTATAACCGCCGTCCGTCGGGCCGCGGGGCTTGGAATCAATCCCCGTAGAATGCGTTTTGTGCACTTTGTCGACGCTGTCGACGCCGCTCTGTTTTCTTTCTTGATCTGACCCCTTCTCCTGCACGCCTGGAGACGCTCGGCGACAAGCCGCTGAAGCTCGACTTCCTGTGGGCCGGTTTGTGCATGTGTGGTGCCGCCCACTTCATCTTCCGCTGATCGCACAACCACTTTCTTCCCATCATGTTCAAGGAATATCCGGCGCATGACGCCACCGGCCTCGCCGAGCTGGTTGCCAGGCGCGAGATCAGCGCTGTGGAACTCCTCGATGCCGCGCTCGCCCGGCTCGATGAGGTCAATCCGAAGATCAACGCCTTCTGCGCGCCGATGATCGACGCGGCACGGCAACGCGCCAACGGTCCGCTCAGTGGTCCGTTTGCCGGCGTGCCGTTCCTGATCAAGGACATCGCCCAGAACGTGGCCGGCGTGCCGACCAGCGCTGGCAGCCGCGTGCTGAAGGATTGGCGTCCCGACGTCAGTTCCGAAATCGTGCTGCGCTTCGAGCGCGCCGGCCTGGTCAGCTTCGGCAAGACCACCACGCCAGAACTGGCGCTGAAGGGCTGTACCGAATCCCTGCTGTTCGGCGCCACGCGCAATCCCTGGAATCTGTCGCGCACGCCCGGCGGTTCGTCCGGCGGCGCGGCTGCGGCGGTCGCGGCCGGCATCGTGCCGGTGGCCAGTGCTTCCGATGGCGGCGGCTCGATCCGCATCCCGGCTTCGTACTGCGGCCTGTTCGGTCTCCGCCCCGGCCGTGGTCGGGTGCCGCCGGGGCCGAGTCACGACGAGTTCTGGGAAGGCGCGTCCAGCGAGCACGTGCTGAGCCACACGGTGCGTGATTCGGCACGGATGCTCGACGCCATTCACGGTGCCGACCAGGGCAGCCCGTTCCGCATTGCCGCGCCGGAGCGGCCGTATGCCGAGGAAGTCGGCCGCGATCCGGGGCGGCTGCGGATCGGCTTTTCGACTGCATCGCCAATCAACCAGCCGGTCGATCTCGACTGCGTGCGCGCCGTGCATGAGACGGCAAAGCTGCTGGAAAGCCTCGGCCATCACGTCGAGGAAGCTTCGCCCGAGATCGATGGCGAAGCGCTGGCACGCTGCTATCTGACCATGTACTACGGCCAGACCGCGGCGACCGTCGATCACGCCTGCGAACTGAGCGGTGCGAACGAAAGCGCGTTCGAACTCGATACCCGCGCGTTGGCCGCATTCGGTCGCAGCCTGACTGCTGGCGAATACGTGGCCAGCCGTCAGCGCTGGAACGATTTCCTGCGGGCGATGGGCCGCTTCCACAGCCGCTTCGATCTGTATCTGACGCCCACCGTGGCGCAACCGGCGGCAGGCATCGGCGCGCAGGACACGCCACTGGCGGAAAGAATCGGCCTGCGCGCGGTGCTCAAGCTCGGCCTTGCTCGGCGCCTGCTGGACAGCGGCGTGGTCGACAAGATCGCCGCCAAGAGCCTGGGCCGGGTGCCGTTCACGCAGCTGTCGAACCTGACCTTCACGCCGAGCATGTCGGTGCCGCTGGCGAGCTTCGCCGATGGCATGCCCCTGGGCGTGCAGTTCGTTGCCGCCACCGGCGGCGAAGGTTTGCTGATCAGGCTGGCATCACAGCTCGAGCAGGCGCAGCCCTGGGCAGGGCGGCGGGCTGTGATCTAGGTCCTGCTGACACCGGACGAGGCGCGGCGCGAGCGCTTCGGCGCTTCGGCCACTGGCTTCGGCGCGACGGCTGCGACTCTCGGTCGGCGCACCGGCTTCTTCAGCGCATCGATGCGCAGCAGCAGGTTCGGGTCCGGGCAGCGGGCCATCCAGGTGGCCTTTTCCGATGCGCGGCAGACGCCCGGATAGTCGCCTTCGCGGCCATCGAGTTCGCGGATGATCTGGAAGTGCAGATGCGGCGCCCAGCCGACGTTCTCGTGCGGCTGACCGAGCCAGCCCAGCGGTTCGCCGATGCCGACCTTGCGGCCACGCGGCGACAACTGCAGCGACTGACGCGACAGATGCCCGTACAGCGTGTGGAAGCGGATGCCCTGCAGCTCGTGTTCGAGGATCAGGGTCGGGCCGTAGTCGCCGAACTCCTTGTTGTCGCGCGTTGAATGAACGACGCCCGGCAGCACCGCGTGCACCACGGTGCCAGCGGAAATCCACAGATCGACACCGAGATGCACGGTGCGCGGTTCTTCCGAACCGGTGCCGTAGAGATCGCTCATCCGGTACAGCGCGCGATCCTCACCGTAGCCGCCAGCAGCGAAATCGGCGTTGGCGGCGCGCAGCTTGCGCAGGATCCAGCGATGGAACGCGGCGGCATCGGCCGGGTCGGTGCCTTCCAGGGCGTCCGGGCTGGGGCCCAGGATCAGCGGCAGGCAGCGCTTCGTGTTCAGCGCGAACGAGAGCGGGCTCGCGGCCGGCGTCGTCGCCAGTAACTTGCTGAAGGTGTCGCGTGCCATCGTGCTCAGGCCCCGTCCATAAACCCTGTCATTGCCGAGCGCTGCGCGGGCTAAACCCGGAGCTGGCAACGGCAAACCGTCATTGTGCCGCGTAGCGCGCCGCAAGTCGCCCCCGATTTTCACGATGTGCTCCGTGTACGAGGGTCGAAGTTCGGGAATTGCGCCTGCATCTGCTCGTAAATCTGTCGCTGGGCATCCGTTTCCGGTGCCGGTGTCTGCACCTGGATGGTGACGAACTGATCGCCGTCCGGACTGCCGGGCAGGCCGCGTCCTTTCAGGCGCAGGCGTCGTCCAGACAACGTGCCCGGTGGCAGGTTCAACTCGACGGTGCCGCCCAGCGTCTGCACTGGCACCGCCTTGCCGAGCGCGGCTTCCCAGGGCGCCACGTTGAGGCTCATGTGCAGATCACGACCCTCCGGCTTGAACAGCGGATGCGGCGAGAAGGTCACTTCCAGCAGCAGGTCGCCGCCGCGCGGTGCCTGGCCGGGCAGGCGAATGGTCTGGCCGGAGGCCACGCCCTTCGGAATGCGGACGTTCAGGTTGCGATTGCCGATGGATATATTGCGAGTGGCGCCGCTGTAGGAATCTTCCAGCGCGATCGACAGCGAAGCCTGCTGATCGCGCGGTGGCCCGCCGAAGCCGCCGCCGCCCTGATCGAAGCCGCCGCCCGCGCCACCGGCGCCGCCGAACAGCGTCGAGAAGAAGTCTGAGAAATCGCCACCGCCGGCGCCGCCACCCATGCCGCCACGGCCACCACCGCCCCAGCCGGGCGGCGGCGTGAAGCGCTGACCGTTCTGCCAGTTGGGACCGAGCTGATCATAGGCGGCGCGCTTTTTCGGGTCGCCGAGCACTTCGTTGGCTTCGTTGGCGGCCTTGAAGCGATCCTCGGCGTCCTTGGCCTGATTGCGGTCCGGATGGAACTCGCGCGCCAGCTTGCGATAGGCGCGCTTGATCTCGGCTTCGCTGGCGGTACGCGGCACGCCCAGAATCTTGTAGTAATCCTTGTATTCCATCGTTTTCCGAAAGCGGCGGCGGGGCGTCGACAACCTGTGAAGGCGTCGCTCAATGGCTTGGGGGCGAGCGCCGATCGTTCAAGAGGCCGGCCATGGCGGCGGCGCTCGCGGCCGCCGCGCGAAGTGAAGGATTGGACGTCTGGACGATGTTAACGATCGGTTACGCTACGTCTCCCGCGCGCACCCTCGCGCCAGCCGGCAGATGCCGTCATGCCTTCGCTCTCGCACCACGCCGTACCCAATCTGACCACCGCCCAGACGGCGCCGCTATTGCGCTTCGAAAGCCTGCTGCTGGAACGCGCGGCCGAGATCGAGCGCTGGTTCCGCAATCAGTGGGCGGTGACGCCGCCGCCGTTCTATTGTTCGGTGGATCTGCGCAACGCCGGCTTCAAGCTGGCGCCGGTCGATACCAATCTGTTTCCCGGCGGCTTCAACAATCTGAATCCGGCGTTTGAATCGCTGTGCGTGCAGGCGATCCAGTCGGCGCTCGATCGGGTGATGTCCACGGCTTGCGACGTGCTGCTGGTCCCGGAGAACCACACCCGTAATCGCTTCTATCTGGAAAATGTCGCCACCTTGCAGGGGCTGATCCAGAAGGCCGGCTACACGGTGCGTCTTGGCTCGCTGCGCAGCGATTTGAACGAACCGGAGACCATCACGCTGGATTCCGGCCGCACCCTGCACCTGGAGCCGATCCACCGCGACGGCGATCACGTCTATGTCGGCGATTTCCGGCCCTGCGTCGTGGTGCTCAACAACGACCTGTCGGCCGGCCGGCCGCCGATTCTCGACCAGATCGCCCAGCCGGTGATTCCGCCGCTCGGCGTGGGCTGGAACACGCGTCTGAAGACCCAGCACTTCGGCATCTACCGCGAAGTGGCGGCCGAGTTCGGCAAGCTGCTCGGCATCGATCCCTGGTGGGTCGATCCGCTGTTCCGCAACTGCGGCCAGATCAATTTCAAGACCCGCGAAGGCGAGGACTGCCTGGCCTCGAACGTCGAATTGCTGCTCGAAGACATCGCCGAGAAGTACCGCGAGTACGGCGTCAAGGACGAGCCGTTCGTGATCGTCAAGGCTGATGCCGGCACTTACGGCATGGGCGTGATGACGGTGCGCAGCGCCGACGAGATTCGCAACATGAATCGCGACGCGCGCAAAAAGATGGCTTCGGCTAAGGAAGGCAACGAAGTCACCGGCGCGATCATCCAGGAAGGCGTCTACACCTTCGAGCGCTGGGGTGACGAGCAGGCCACTGCCGAGCCGGTGGTCTACATGATCGATCGCCACGTGGTCGGCGGCTTCTACCGCGTGCACGGCGGCCGTTCGAACATCGAAAATCTCAACGCGCCAGGTGCCAGCTTCCAGCCATTGGCATTTGCGGATCCGTGCAACTGTCCCGACACCGCGCAGAACCCGGATGCCTCGCCGAACCGCTTCTACGCTTACGGCGTAGTCGCTCGCCTGGCCTTGGTGGCAGCGGCACGGGAAACGGCCAACGCCCAGATGCGCGAGCCGAGCGTTGCCGAAGTCGCGGCCTGAAGCCTTACCGAGCTGGAGGCTTTGATCCGATGATCAAGCTGCTGCTCTGGCTGCTGCTGTTCGTGTTGTGCTGGCCGCTCGCGCTGCTGGCGCTGGTTCTGTATCCGCTGTTCTGGCTGATCGCGCTGCCGTTCCGGCTGATCGGCATCACTTTCGAAGGGCTGTTCGCGTTGCTGCGTGCCGTGCTGATGTTGCCGGCGCGGTTGCTCGGCGGCGGCCCGCGCAACTCAAACTGAACCCCGCTCCATGTCCATCCTGCTGACCCCCGATTCCGACCTGCCGACCTTACCGCTGGCGCCTGCGCCGTGGTCGCTGACCGGCAGCGGCTACATCCTGATGGTCAAGCTCCCGGCCTCGGTGCTGGACGATCCGCGCCACGTGCCGCCGGAACTGCGCGGCAAGCGCAGCGGCAAGTACGCGACGGTAATGCTGGTCGATTACGAGGATTCGGCCGTCGGCCCGTACCGGGAGCTGCTGTACATCCCGGGCAAGTTTCCGTTCAAGGGTGGGCCCAGGACAAAAAACTACCAGTCGATCACCCGCATCTATGTGTCGAGCATGGAATCGGTGGTCAACGGACGCCGTAACTGGGGTATTCCGAAGGACGTGGCCAGCTTCGATTACCGCTACGGCGTCGATGGCATCGATCGCTTCGATACCAGCCTCGATGGCAAGACCTTCGCCAGCTTCACCTTCAAGCCCGGCAAGCTGAAGTGGCCGTTCTCGACCGCGATGGTGCCGAATGCCCTGCTGCAACTCGCGCAGCTTCACGGTGGTCAGCAGTTCGTCTACGCGCCTTCGGCGAGCGGAAAATTGCAGTTCGCGAAGCTGCTGGACTGGTCGTTCGACAGCACGCTGTTCCCGGACTTGAGCCAAGGCAAGGTCGTGGCCTGCGTCAAGGTGGCGCGCTTCACGATGGGCTTTCCGGTGTCGGTAGTGACGCCGGCCTGAGATAGCGGCCGTTTGCTGGCGGCCGCAGGTTTCCCCCGCATGAATGCCGTAACCAGACGATGAACCTCGGCATCGGCGAGTTCTATTCCCTGAGCTGCGCGCTGGTCTGGGCGATCGCCGTCGTGCTGTTCAAGAAGGCCGGCGAATCCTTGAGCCCGTTCGCGCTGAACCTGTTCAAGAACACGCTGGCGGCGAGCCTGCTTGGCCTGACTGTGCTGTTCGTGTCGCCCGCCGTGCCGGCGTTGCCGCCTTTATCGTTGCTGCTGATCCTGCTGTCTGGCTGGCTCGGCATCTGCCTCGGCGATAGCTATTACCTGCGCGCGCTGAACCAGATCGGCGCTAGCCGCATGGCGGTGGCGCAGACCCTGTATTCGCCGTTCGTGATCGGCCTGTCGGCGCTGTTCCTCGGCGAGCATCTGCGTGGGCCGCAATGGCTGGGTGCTTCGCTGGTGCTGCTCGGCGTCGTGCTGGTGACCTGGAGCCGCGATCCGACGCGTAGCGCGATCGATACCCGCAGCCTGAGAGTCGGCACTGCGATCGGTGTGCTGTCGGTACTGCTGATGGCAGTCGGGATTGTCATCGCCAAGCCGATGCTGGCGCTGCACGATTTCCTCTGGGTGGTCTGGCTGCGCCTGATCGGTGGCTTGATCGGCATGGCGCTGATCGTGGCCTGGCGACGCAACGGGCCGGCGGTGATCGCCGAGTTCCGCAGCGTGCGTCACTGGCCGCAGGTGATCGCCGGTTCGGTTGCCGGCAGCTATCTGTCGATGCTGCTGTGGCTGGCCGGGTACAAGTACACGAACGCTTCGGTATCGGCGGTGCTCAACGAAACGGCGGCCGTCTTCATCGTGCTGTTCGCGGTGCTGTTCCTGCACGAACGCGTGCGGCCTCGGCAGTACGCCGGAATCGCACTGGCGATGCTCGGTGTTGCGCTGGTAGTGCTGCGCTAGCGACGCATATTTGGCGCACTTTTCAATGATTTAAGCGGCTGTCGTTGGGCCCGCGCCGCCCATCGCGCCTCGATTGCGAAGGCTCGGCAAGCGGTCGCAAGGTCTTCACGAAATCTCTCCACAACTGAAGAGCAAGTCGTGAATAAATACTACTCATCCTGGTTCGTTCGCGGCGCTGCGGCGCTGCTGCTGTCACTGTCATGGAATGCCACTGCAGCCGTTGCCAAGACGGCGACCGTCACCGGCAGCATCGATCCGGTCAGCGGTTTCCAGACCCTCAGCAGCGTCCTGAAGCGGACCTGGACGGTGCTCAACGGCAGCTATGTGCAGACCACGTCGAACACCACGGCCATCGGGGCAACGATCAAGGTGGCTGGCGTCAGCCGCCGCTACGTCATCGTGCGGCCGAACCCGGCTCCGGCGGGCGCACCGGTGCTGCTGCTGCTCCACGCCAACGGCGTGACGCCGGAGAACATGGCGAACCTGACTGAGGTGGCCGACTACGTGCAGACCCAGGGTTTCTGGGCCGTGCTGCCGGCCGCGATCGGCGGCACCTGGAAGGATGATCCGAGCACCAGCAACAAGGACGACACGCTATTCATCTCGGCGCTGATCGATACGCTGGTCACTCAAGGTGTCGATGCCAGCCGTGTCTATGCCGCTGGCTATTCGAACGGCGCTTTCATGGCCGAGCGGCTGGCCTGCGAGCTGTCGGACAAAATCGCCGCGTTCGGCATCAATGCCGCGACCCTGCGCACCGGCCTGGCCAATGTCTGCGCGCCGACCAAGCCTCGCGCCAAGGCTTATCTGCTGGGCACCGCCGACACCATCGTTCCTTACGACGGCTACTTCAACATGAAGTCGGCGCTGTCGACGATGGCTTACTGGAGCAGCAAGCAGGCCTGCGGCGGCGTCCTGGCCAGCGCGCTTCCGGACCGCGCCGCCGATGGCACCACGGTGCAGCTGACGCGCTACACCGGCTGCAATGGCGGCACGCTCGAGAACCGGCTGTACACGATCACTGGCGGCGGTCACGCCTGGTCCGGCGGCCTGACCGGCGCGCAGTACGTCACCAGCCAAGACCTCAAGGCCACCGGCGTGATCTGGAGTTTCGTCAGCGCTTACCGGCGCTGAGGGTCGGCGCGATTCATCGGGCTATTCGGGCAGCACGTCCGACAACGGCACCGGCTTGAACGAGCAATCGGCGTTCAGGCCGGATTCCGCCAACGGCAGGCAGCGCAAAGGCCGCTGTTCCGACAGGCCGTTGATCACCTCGCCTTTCGGGCAGATGCGCAGTTCGGCCATCTGCTGGCTGCGGCAGATCACCAGGCTGCGGCAGCTTTTCGGGTTGAGGTAATCGCCATCGGCCTCATCCGCGCAGAAGCTGGCGTCCGGCGCCGGTTCCGGTATTTCCGCCGCCGCAGCGGGCGGTGGCGGCACCTCACGCTGGCAGGCGCCCAGCACGAAAACCATCATCAGGACTGACAGGCAAGCACAGCGGTTCATGGGCGCTTCCGGAACGTTTAGGCGAGCTTAGCGTCAGACTCCTTGGCGATATAGCCCGCAGGCCCGTTGCGGGCTGGAGTCGATCGAATGAATCAGTGGCTGACAGGAGCGGTGATGGCTTTGACCTTGTTCGGTAGCGGCATCACCGCCAGCGCCGCGGCGGAAACGGCAGGCGACGATCCTTATCTGTGGCTGGAAAACGTTGATGGCGATCAGGCGCTGGACTGGGTCCGCGCCCGCAATGCGGTCTCGCAGAAAGAGCTGGAAGCCTCGGCCGATTTCAAGCCCATCCACGAGCGGCTGCTGAAGATCTACGACTCGAACACGCGCATCCCGTTCGTCACCAAGATCGGTGCGCATTACTACAACTTCTGGCGCGACGCGAAGCAGGTGCGCGGCGTCTGGCGGCGCACCAGCCTGGCCGAATACCGCAAGCCGGAACCGGCCTGGGAAACGGTGCTCGATCTCGATGCGCTGGCCGCCACCGAAAAAGAGAATTGGGTCTGGAAGGGCGCGTCCTGCGTGCATCCGGATAACGACCGCTGCCTGCTCAGCCTGTCCCGCGGCGGCGGCGATGCCGTGGTGATCCGCGAGTTCGATATCAACAAAAAGAGCTTTGTTGCCGATGGTTTCCAGCTGCCGGAAGCGAAGTCCGATGTGGTCTGGGCCGATCGCGACCGGGTGTTCGTCGCCACTGATTTCGGTGCTGGCTCGCTGACCGACAGCGGCTATCCGCGCATCGTTCGCGAATGGAAGCGCGGCACGCCGCTGGCCGATGCGGTGCAGGTGTTCGAAGGCGCCAAGGAAGACGTGGCGAGCGGCGCCATGGTCGTCGATTCCGGCGGCCATCATCACGAGCTGATGCGCCGCGCGACGACCTTTTACAGCGGCGAAAGCTGGCTGCGGGTCGACGGTGAATTCAAGCGTCTGGACGTGCCGGACGACGCCCAAGTCGGCCTCTGGCAGGACCAGCTGACCGTCGAACTGCGCAGCGATTGGGCGATCGGTGGCAAGACCTATCCCGGTGGTTCGTTGCTGGTCATCGGTCTCGCCGATTTTCTCGGCGGCAAGCGCGTGTTCGCCAGCCTGTACACGCCGGGGCCACGCAAATCGCTAAGCGGCCTCGCCAAGCTCAAGTCCGCGCTGATCGTCAACGAACTCGACAACGTCCGCAGCAAGCTCTACGAGCTGAAGCAGGTTGATGGCCAGTGGACGCGTACCGCGATCGACGCGCCGGCCTTCGGTGCACTGGGCGTGTCGGCTATCGACGATGACGAGTCCAATGACTACTGGTTGACCATCACCGATTTCCTGACCCCGACCAGCCTCCACTACGGCACGCTCGGCAAGCCGGGCAGCGAACATCTGAAGTCGCTACCCAGCTACTTCGATGCCAAAGGACTGGAGATCAGCCAGCACGAGGTGAAGTCGAAGGACGGCACCCTCGTGCCGTATTTCCAGGTGTCGAAGAAGGGCCTCAAGCTCGACGGCAGCAATCCCACCTTGCTCTACGGCTACGGCGGTTTCGAAGTGTCGATGCAGCCGGGCTATGGCGCCGGCATGGGCGCGGCCTGGCTGGAGCGCGGCGGCGTCTACGTGCTGGCCAATATCCGTGGCGGTGGCGAGTTCGGCCCGGCCTGGCATCAGGCGGCGCTGAAGGCGAATCGCCAGCGCGCCTATGACGATTTCATCGCCATCGCCGAAGACCTTCGCCGCCGCAAGCTGACCAGCCCGAAGCATCTCGGCATCCAGGGCGGCTCCAACGGGGGCCTGCTGATGGGCGTGATGCTGACTCAGCGTCCGGACCTGTTCGGCGCGGTGGTCTGCCAGGTGCCGCTGCTCGACATGCGCCGCTACAACCAGCTGCTGGCTGGCGCTTCGTGGATGGGCGAATACGGCAATCCCGACGTTCCCGAGGAATGGGCCTGGATCTCGAAATACTCGCCGTACCAGAACCTCAAGAAGGACGCGAAGTACCCGAGAGTGCTGTTCACCACCTCGACCCGCGATGACCGCGTGCACCCCGGCCACGCCCGCAAGATGGCCGCCCGCATGGCCGAACAGGGCCATGATTTCCTGTACTACGAAAACATCGAAGGCGGCCACGGCGGCGCAGCAAACAACCAGCAGCAGGCCTACATGAATGCGCTGGCCTATAGCTTCTTCTGGAAGCAGCTGCGCTAGCCACACGGAACAGCAGCAACTTCGAAGACAAATTCCCTACACTCGCCGGCACAACCAGAACAAGTGCGAGTGAGGAGTCGGTCATGAACAAGCGGATGCGGGCGCTGTTGCCAGGCCTGATGGCGGGGCTGTTGCTGTCTGCCTGCGACAACAAGGGTTCGTCAGCAACGGATCCCGATGGCAACTCTGTCGATCCCGGCACTCCGCCGCCAGTCGTCGAGTGCAGCAATCCATTGCCGGCCGGCGCCTTCGATCGTTCGCTGGTCGTCAACAGCCCGTCGGATTCCGATGCTTCGACCAACCCGACGCCGACCTCGACGATCTACTTCACCGTGCTGCTGCCCGAGCGTTGCCCGGGCGTCGGTTATCCGCTGGTGCTGCACAGCCACGGCTACGGCGGCAAGCGGCTGCGCACGTTGGCGGCGACCGGCAGCCTGCCGACCAATGACCCGCACTTTCCGTCGATCGATGCCCTGACCCAGGCCTTGCCGCGCCATGGCTATGCGGTGATCAGCGTCGATCAACGCGGCCACGGCGAATCCGCTGCCAACACCAAGGCGCGGATCATCGATCCGGCACTGGAAATCCAGGATCTGCGGCGCATCCTCGACTGGGCTTACGACAACGCCGCGGCGTTCAACTTCCAGACCGAGACCGGCACCGGCATCGATCGCGATCTGAAGGTCGGCACCATCGGCTACAGCTACGGTGGCGGCTACCAGATGACGCTGGCCGCGCTTGATCCGCGCATCGATACCATCGTGCCGAACGGCACCTGGAACAATCTGCTGTACGGCCTGCTGCCTGGTGATGGCGTGAAGCTGGGCTTCGATGGCCT
>NZ_CAISIQ010000157.1 GCF_903885465.1 uncultured Nevskia sp. | reverse complement strand
GGCCGCCGCGCCCACGGCCTGCTGGCGATGGAGCCGGCGGTTGCCGCGCTGCTCGAGCAAGGCCCGGCCTGAGCCCGGCCTGAGTGAACCAAGCTGCGTCCCGGCTGCAGGAAGCATCGATGCGCGCAACCCGCGTGCTGTCGCTGATTCCGCCGATGACGCAGCTGAACACGCCCTACCCGTCGACGGCGTATCTCACCGGCTTCCTGCGCCTGCATGGCGTCGATGCGCGCCAGGATGATCTGGCGCTGAAGCTGGTGCTGCGGCTGCTGAGTCAGCCCGGGCTCGCTTCCATTCACGATGCGATCAAGGCGCAGCCGACGCTGATCCGAACGGCGCCGGTCGAATCCTTCGTCGCGCAGTACGAGCGCTACGCGGCGACGATCGCGCCGGTGATCGCCTTCCTGCAGGGCCGCGATGCGACGCTGGCCAGCCGCATCGTCACTCGCCGCTTCCTGCCGGAGGGCCCGCGCTTTGCTTCGCTCGATGTCTATGTCGACGACGACGGCGGCGATCCTCTGGCCTGGGCGTTCGGCGCGCTCGGCATCAACGATCGGGCGCGGCATCTGGCCACGCTGTACCTGAATGATCTCGCCGATGTGCTGCGCGATGCCATCGATCCGCGCTTCGAGTTCGTCCGTTATGCGGAAAAGCTGGCGGCCAGCCAGCCGAGTTTCGATCTGCTGGCCGATGCGCTGGCCGCACCGCTGAACCTCGTCGACACGCTGCTGCATGAGCTGACCCTGGCCGCGCTCGCCGAGCACAGGCCGACCGTGGTGCTGATCTCGGTGCCGTTTCCCGGTGCGGTGTATGCGGCGTTCCGGATCGCCCAGACGATCAAGGCTCAGAACCCGAGCATCGTCATCGGCCTCGGCGGCGGTTACGTCAACACCGAGCTGCGTGAGCTGGCTGAGCCGCGGGTGTTCGACTACTTCGACACTGTGACCCTGGATGCCGGCGAGCGGCCGCTGCTGGCGCTGCTCGATCATCTGGCCGGCAAGCGTCCGCGCGAGCAGCTGTGCCGGGCCTTCGTTCGAGATGAAGCCGGCGCGGTGCGCTACCTCAACGGCGCGACCGAGACCGACATCCCGTTCAACGAGGTCGGCACGCCGACCTGGGACGGGCTGCCGATCACGCAGTACCTGTCGCTGCTCGACATGCTCAACCCGATGCACCGGCTGTGGTCCGACGGGCGCTGGAACAAGCTGACCATCGCCCATGGTTGTTACTGGAAGAAATGCAGCTTCTGCGACATCAGCCTCGACTACATTTCCCGCTACGACGCGGCGAGCGCGACGACCTTGGTCGATCGCATCGAAGCGATCATTGCCGAGACCGGCCAGACCGGCTTCCATTTCGTCGACGAAGCCGCGCCGCCGAAAGTGCTGAAAGCGCTGGCGCTGGAACTGCTGCGCCGCAAGGTCTCCATTTCCTGGTGGGGCAACATCCGCTTCGAGAAATCCTTCAACCCGGAGCTGTGCCAGCTGCTGGCCGACAGCGGCTGCATCGCCATTTCCGGTGGCCTGGAAGTGGCATCGGACCGGCTGCTGGATCTGATGAAGAAGGGTGTCTCGGTGGCGCAGGTCGCACGGGTGACGCAGGCGTTCAGCGAAGCCGGCGTGCTGGTCCACGCCTATCTGATGTACGGCTTCCCGACGCAGACCGTGCAGGACACCGTCGACGCGCTCGAATACGTACGCCAGCTGTTCGAGGAAGGCTGCCTGCAGTCCGGCTACTTCCACCGCTTTACCTGCACGGTGCATTCGCCGGTCGGCCTCAACCCGGCTGAGTACGGCGTGCAGCTGCTGCCGCAGGCAGCGGGCGGCTTCGCGAAGAACGACATCAGCTTCATCGACCCGACCGGCGTCGATCACGATGCGCTTGGCGTCAGCCTGAACAAGGCGCTCTACAACTACATGCACGGCATCGGCATCGATACCAATGTGCAGCGCTGGTTCCTCAACCAGGTGCCGAAGACACGAGTGCCGAAACGCTTCATCGAACAAGCGCTCCGCGGTAACTAACAACCATTCGTCGGCGAGATGCTGCAGGGCACAATAGTTGCGCCGCTAAGCGGTTCATCAAAATCGCGGCACCACCGAGCGCAACACGGATGGCAATGAAGAAAATCTGGGCTGCGGTACTGATGGCCGCGCTCATGATCGTGCAGCAGGATGCCGTTGCGTATTCGGTGAGCGGCCGGACGATCTACAACGACGCTGGCGCTGTGGTGCAGTTGAAGGGCGTCAACTGGTTCGGCTTCGAAACCACCAACTACACGGTTCACGGCCTGTGGGCGCGGAACTGGAAGCAGATGATCCAGCAGATGAAGGATCAGGGCTTCAATGCCGTGCGCCTGCCGTTCTGCCCGGCCACCCTGCGTGGCATGGCGACCAGCAGCATCGACTACAGCCTGAACCCGGACCTTGCCGGCAAGAACTCGCTGGCCGTGCTCGATGCAGTGATCACCGAGCTGAACCGCCAGGGCATGTACATCCTGCTCGATCATCACCGGGCTGATTGCAACAGCATTGCCGAGCTTTGGTACACCTCGAATTACAGCGAGGCGCAGTGGTTGTCGGACCTGCGCTTCGTCGCCAAACGCTACGCCCGCGCGCCGCGGGTGATCGGCATCGATCTGAAGAACGAGCCGCACGGCAGCGCCACCTGGGGCTCGCGCAACAACGCCACCGACTGGAATCTGGCCACCGGCCGCGCTGCCAGCCAGGTGCTCGGCGTGGCGCCGAACTGGTTGATCTTCGTCGAAGGCATCGGCGCGTCCAGCCAGTGCAGCAGTGGTCAGGCCCCGTTCTGGGGCGAGAATCTGGCGCCGCTGGCCTGTACGCCGTCACCGGTGCCGGCCAATCGTCTGGTGCTGTCGCCGCATACCTACGGGCCGGATGTGTTCGTCCAGCCCTATCACAAGGCCAAGAACTTCCCGTCCAACATGCCGGCGATCTGGGACGGCCACTGGGGCTTCGCGATTCCGAACGCGCCGGTGGTGCTCGGCGAGTTCGGCGGCAAGTACGGCGAAGGCGACAGCCGCGATCGCGCCTGGCAGAACGCCCTGGTCGATTACCTGATCGGCAAGCGCATCAACAGCGGCTTCTACTGGAGCTGGAACCCGAACAGCAGCGACACCGGCGGCATCCTCCGCGACGACTGGACCACCGTGCGCAACGACAAGATGGCGCTGCTGCGCCGGCTCTGGACCGGGACTGCGAGCGGCACGACGACGGGCAGCAGCACCGGCGGTACGACCGGTGGAACCGGCACCGGTGGTGGCACCTCCGGCGGAACCACCAGCGGCGGAACCACGGGTGGCAGCACGGGTGGCACTACCGGCGGCGGCTCGACCACGGGTAGCTCGACCGGCGGGAACGCTCCGACAATCACCGTCAGCGAAATGCGTTCCAGCGAATGGGCCACCGGCTACTGCTCGAACGTCACCGTCCGCAATGTCGGCACCGCCACCGTGGTCTGGGACGTGACCTTGACCATACAAGGCCGCGCCAACCAGGCCTGGAACGTGGTCTGGTCGCAGGCCGGCAACAAGCTCAAGGCCAGCGGCCTGGACTGGAATCGCACGATCGAGCCGAACAGCACGCGCGATTGGGGCTATTGCGCGGATCGCTGAGGGCTCAAACAGGTGTCATCCCCGCGCAGGCGGGGATCCAGTTTTGGCTCACGCGCACCGCTGGCAACGAAGAACTGGATTCCCGCCTGCGCGGGAATGACGAATGTTCTGTGGGGGCTACTTGGCTTCCGGATGCTCAAGCGCTGGATCAGCAATCGCCGCAATCCCGGCCCGACCCGCCGCAAGCCAGGCCAGCAACTGACGGCGCTCGGCAGCCAGCGTCGCGGTCGCCAGTGATGGCAGCAGCGCTTGCTGCCGCGCGGACAAGGCGGTCAGCGCTTCGCCGTCGTCTCCCGTCGCGATCGATGATTCGATCAACCAGCGCAACTCGGCGATCTCGGCAAGCAGGCGATGCAAGGCCGGCGAGACCGGTGCCGCGTCGAGCCCATGCGTCACGTCGAAGCTGGCCGCGGCTTCTGCAGGCAAGGCCTGGCCGGGCTCCAGCGCAGGCAGGGTCGCGGCGCTGATGGTGCTGGCGGCCGACGCGGCATTGCTGCTCAGGGCCGCTTCCAGTTTCACGACCGCAGCGTCGTAATGCTCGCCCGCTTCCTGGCGACGGCCGGCACGTGCGGCCGCGCGGCCAGCGGCCACCCAGGCTTCGCGGACGGCCGGATCGCGCGGATCGCGCGGCACCAGTTCCTGCCAGACGATCAGCGCTTCGGCGGCGAGGCCGGCCGGATCCTCCGGTACATCGGCCTGCTCGAACGGCGGCAGTCGCTGGCAGAGTTCGGTCGGTGCCAGTGCCCGGCGGTTGTAGTCCTCGCAGTCGATCAGGCGCCGGCGCTGCATCGCCTTGAGGATGAACTTCGGCGTTTCGCCGCGACCCGCGTCGTCTCCTTTGGCGGTGGCCAACTGCTTGTCGCCCTGCGGGCCGAGCGCGGCCCAGCCGAGGCCGAGCAGCGCGAGATTCGAGTACGGGCCTTCGAGCGGGATGCGCTCGAAGATCGGCCGCGCCGTGGCGCCCTGCCCGGCGCGCAGGAAATCACTGGCCAGGGTCAGATTGGCGCGATCGCGCAGCGCCTGTTCGATGCTCTCTTTGGCATCGACACGGCCCAGGCGATCAAGCAGCACCCGGCCGCGTTCGACAGCGCCGCTGGCGATCAAGGCCAGGCCGAGGTCGTACTGGATCAGGCTGGCGCGCAGGCGTTCATCGACCGGCGCACTGGCCAGACGCACCGGATCAAGCTCGGCGGACTGCAAAGCCTGTGACGCGCGATCGGCACGGCCGAGCGCGAACAGCGCGCGCGCCCGGGCCAGCACGGCTTCGTTGCGCACCGCCGGCACCAGCTTCAGCGGCAGCGCATCGAGCGCCTGCATCGCCGCGTCGGCCTGGTCCTCGGCGAGATGGCGCTGCGCCACGGCGAGCACCGCTTCCGAGTACAGGCTGCGATCCGCGGACTTCGCGCGAGCCAGTGCCGCTTCGGCCGTGGCGATCAGACCGCCACGGGCGGCGGCCTCTGCCAATAGCGCGGCGGTCGCTGGATCGGTAGGACCTGTGGCTTCAAGCTGCCTCAGCGCGATCGCCGCCAGCCAGGGCCGATCGCGTGCCAGCAGATGGCGGGCACGACGCCAGCGCGGATCGTCCGGGTTGCCCGGCTGATAGCCGTTGCTACGGGGCGCCTTGTCGATCAGCGTTTCTGCCCAGCGCTCGAATGGGCTTTGTCGCTGCTCGCCGGCTTTCCATTCGATCAGTACCAGTGAAGGCCCGGCCAGCGGCTGGCTGCGTTCGAGGCGCAGCTCCCTTTCACTGCTGCCAGTACTGGTCTCGAAGGTGAACTCACTGCGCCGCGGCGATTCGCCGTGCAGGGTCCAGTCGACACTCAGACGATGGGTGCCGTCGGCCAAGGGCAGTGCCACCAAGGGCAGCAGGCCGCTGCGTGCCTGCAAGGCAAGGCGATCTTCTGGAGCGATGGTGATGGCCGGCAGCACGACATCGTCGACCGCCAGCACAAGGCTTTCAAGCTCGGCATTGGCCGTACTCAGACCCAGATCGAAACGCGCGTTGCCGGCATCTTCATTGGCGGCTACGGCCGCCTGCTGGCGGAAGCGCTGCTCGCGGGCTACGGCCAGTGCCGTACTGGCAGCGGCGAGATCGGCACGCAGGCTGTCCGACAATGGCTCAGCGGCTGGCGCCGCAGGCACAGTGGCCGCCAGCAGGCTTGCGATCAGCCAAGCCAAGCCGGCCGAGCGCACAACGCGCGCGCTCATGCTGCGCCCTCAGCGGCGATCAGAACTTCGCCGCATCGAGCCGCTGCACGCCGGCATCGCCGACCACGATCAGGCCGCCATCCGGTGCCATCGTCAGCCAGGACAGCGACTCGGTCTGGCGGTTGCCGAGCTTGTCGATGATCGGCACCGAGTGCACCGGCTTGCCGGGCTCGAAGATCAGCAAGGTCGCGTTGAGTCCGACCATCGCCACCTTGTCGCCGGGCAGCGCGGCCATGCCGAACAGAGACTGGTCGCTATTGGTCTGCATCTTCTTCCAGCTGCCGGCGCGAACGTCTTCGCTGAAGAAGGAGTTGCCGCGCAGGCCGCCGATCAAAGCACCCTTGTCACCCGCGGCGATGACGCAGAACAGCGAGCTTTCGTAGGGCGTGGCGAGCTTGGTCCAGGTCAGGCCGCGATCGGCGCTGACGCCGATGGTGCCCGCTTCGCCGACCACCATCAGGCTGCCGTCACCGAGCTTGGCCAGCGCGTTGAAATGACGCTCGTCCTCGGTAACCGGATTGGCCGCCACCTGCGCCCAGGTGCTGCCACCATCGGTGGTCGCCAGCATCAAGCCGTAGGCGCCGACGGCGAAGCCGGTCTGGGCATCAAGGAACAGCACGTCGAACAACGGCTTGTTCAGCTCGGGCTGGAAGTTCTGCTGCTTCCAGGTTTCGCCGCCGTCCGCGGTGTGCAGGATCACCGCGTCATGGCCGACCGCCCAGCCATTGTTCTCGTCGGCGAAGGTGACGCTGGTCAGCATCACGTCGACCGGCGACGCCACCTGGTTCCACTTGGCGCCATCGGCCGAGATCAGGATGTGGCCGTACACGCCCACCGCGACGTAATGCTTGCCGGTGTTGACCACGCGCAGCAGCGGATTGTTGACCGCCCGCACCGCCATCTCGGAAGGACGCGGCACGATCGGCTTCGCCACCGCTTCCACCGCTGCGGGCTCGCTGCTCGATTCAGTAGTCGCCTCGGTCGTGGACTCGACCGGGGCAGCTGCCGCATCGGCTGCCACCGGCGCTGCGGCCGGCTCCTGCTGCGCCTGGGTCGTGATCAGCAGCGACAGCGGCGCGGCCGACAGGCCGAGGATCAGGGCAGCGAGTTTGAAGGACGAATGGCGCATGACGGTCAGGCTCGGTGAGGTTCTCGAAAGCTGGGCGGCGATCAGAACTGGTACTTCAGGAAGAAACCGATGTTGTCGCGATCGCGGATCGTGTTGTTGGCACCCCCGCGGGTGTAGGCGTTGTAGGCAATGCTGAACGACGTCGACTTCTCGTAGCGGATTTCGATCACGGTGTTGGCCTGGATGCGGCCTTCGACGAAGTTCGCACCCGGTCCCGGTGAATTGTTATAGACGTCGTGCTGGAAGATCACGAACGGCTGAATGCTGATGCCCGGCATCACCGATTCGTAGCTGATGCGGGCGACAACGCGATAGCCGCCGGCGAAGGCATTGGCGAACTGGTTGCGCTTGGCCTGGTAAGGATTGAAACGCAGACCATCCGGGCCGACGGTGCAGCTCGGGTTGGTCGAACAGGCCAGACGCGAGCCATCGGCACCGCTGCCATCGGCACCGGCCGAGGCCGAGGTGTAAGCCGCGCCCGGACCTTCGATCTGCAGCTGATCGAACTTCGGCAGGTTCAGCACCTGAGTGGCGGCAACTTCGTAAAGCATGATCACCTGGTCCGCGCCGATCCAGTTCTCGGTGCCGCTGAGCACGCGGGTGGCGCCGAACACGTACTGCATCACCTTGCCCGGAATCCAGCCACGGATGTACGAGTTCGGGGCGTTCTCGCCGATGATGCCGCCGCGATACGGGGTGATGAAGTTCGGGAACGAACGCGCCGAACCCGGCGCTGCGCCGACCACCAGATTGATCGCGTCCGGATACGGATTGTTGCCGCTGGCGTCGACGAAGTTGGAGCTGTCGTACAGCTGGTAGCTGTTGCCGCCGTTCTCGGTGAAGCCCAGGGTGTTGGTGGCACCGGCGCAGCCGATGTTGACGTCGTGGCAGCGGGTCAGCGTCGGGCCGAAGGCGGCGAACACGAGGTCCACCGTCGCCACCTGCAACGGCAGGTTCGGGCGATACGACACTTCACCCTGATACGAGTAATCGCCGTAGGTGGTGTTGAAGCTGAAGCCGATCAGCTTGCGGTTCTCGGGGTATTCGAACTGGAAGCGCGCGGTCTCGAACGGCACGGCGTCGGACTGCTGCAGGCCTGGACGCGGCAGCAGCAGGTTGGCGAAGCCGGGCAGCGAGTTGAGATCGAGCAGGCCGAGATCGATCG
>NZ_CAISIQ010000156.1 GCF_903885465.1 uncultured Nevskia sp. | reverse complement strand
TTCCTGCCGATCGTCGCTGACGCGGAAGCCGGTTTCGGTGGCGTGCTGAACGCCTTCGAACTGATGAAGAACATGATCGTCTCCGGCGCCGCCGGCGTTCACTTCGAAGATCAGCTCGCTGCGGTCAAGAAGTGTGGCCATATGGGCGGCAAGGTGCTGGTGCCGACGCAGGAAGCGATCGAGAAGCTGATCTCGGCGCGTTTCGCTGCCGACGTGCTGGGCGTGCCGACCATCGTGCTGGCCCGTACCGATGCCGAAGCCGCCAACCTGATCACCTCCGACCACGACGCGAACGACAAGCCGTTCCTGACGGGCGAGCGCACTCCGGAAGGTTTCTACCGGGTCAAGAACGGCCTCGAGCAGGCCATCTCGCGCGGCGTGGCTTACGCCCCGTACGCCGATCTGGTCTGGTGCGAAACCGGTGTGCCGGACATCGGCTTCGCCCGTGAATTCGCGCAGGCCGTGCACGCTGCCTGCCCGGGCAAGCTGCTGTCGTACAACTGCTCGCCGTCGTTCAACTGGAAGAAGAACCTCAACGACAAGCAGATCGCCTCGTTCCAGGAAGATCTGTCGGCGCTGGGCTACAAGTACCAGTTCATCACCCTGGCTGGCATCCACATCAACTGGTTCAACACCTTCCAGTTCGCCCATGCCTACGCCCGCGGCGAAGGCATGAAGCACTACACGCAGATGGTGCAGGAGCCGGAATTCGCGGCCCGCGACCAGGGTTACACCTTCGTCAGCCATCAGCAGGAAGTCGGCGCCGGCTACTTCGACGACGTGACCACCGTGATTCAGGGCGGTTCGTCGTCGGTCAAGGCCCTCACGGGTTCGACCGAAGAAGAGCAGTTCCACTAAGCGTATTGCTTGGTTGAACAAGAAGCCCGGCCTCGAGCCGGGCTTTTTTATGGGCGTCGATCAGGCTAACGGTGGCGCTGTTGAGCATCGTATAGTCGGGCGCGGCGCATTCGGCGCCGGACAGAGCCAACCAGAGCTCCGTGACATTCTCGGGAGGAATGCAATGCGTTTGCTGATCCGCGTCGTCGTATTTGTGATGGTGTTGCTAGTGGGTCTGGTCGGCATCGGCTTCCTGCTGGCCGATAAGGTCCATGTCGAGCGCAGCGCGAAGATCCTGGCTTCGCCAAGCACGCTGTACGCAGTGCTGAACAGCTTCGAGAAGTTCGACCAATGGTCGCCCTGGGCGGATCTCGATCCGCAGGTCAAGGTCGAGCGCAGCGGCCCCGCTTCCGGTGTCGGTGCCCGTTACACCTGGCACGGTAATGCCGATGTCGGTGCCGGCAGTCAGGAGATCATCGCCACCACCCCGAACAGCGAGGTCAAGATCGAGCTCGATTTCGAAGGCTTCGATCAGCCCAGCACGACCACGCTGGCGATCAAGCCGGACGGCAACGGCAGCCTGGTGACCTGGTCGATGGATTCCGTGCTAGGCAGCAATCCGATTCACCGCTACTTCGGCCTGATGATGGACAAGTACATCGGCCAGGATTACGAGAAGGGCCTGAGTCGCCTGAAGGTGCTCGCCGAAAGCCTGCCGCCGGTATCGGCAACGCCGGAGCCGGCTCCGGAAGCGGCTCCTGCGGCCGCGCCGGAAGCAGCTCCCACGAGCTGAAGCTGCTGCCTCTGATGCCGGGCGGCGCAAGGCCGCCCGGCAGTCTGATCTGCGGTTTGCGGGCCTTGCGCCTCAGGTCTGCCGCTGCACCGGCCACGCCGGTATCCTTCGCGCGATGAGCGAACCGCTTCCCCCGTCTGATGCCCGTTTCGATTCCCGGGCCTTCCTGTCGCAGCTGACCAGCTCGCCCGGCGTCTATCGCATGTACGACGCCGGTAACGAGCTGCTGTACGTCGGCAAGGCGCGCAATCTGAAGAAGCGCGTATCGAGCTATTTCCTGCGCGCCAGCGGCAATCCGCGCATCGAATCGATGGTCGACCAGATCGCTCGCATCGAGGTGTCGCTGACCCACACCGAGGACGAGGCGCTGCTGCTCGAAGCAACGCTGATCAAGGAGCAGAACCCGCGTTACAACGTCAGCCTGCGCGACGACAAGAGCTACCCGTATGTGAAGATCAGCAACGGGCATGACTATCCGCGCATCGGCTTCCATCGCGGCGGCAAGGACAGCGAAGCGCGCTACTTCGGTCCGTTCCCGAGCGCGACCGCGGTGCGCGAAACCCTGTACACGCTGCAAAAGCTGTTCAAGCTGCGTCCCTGCAACGACAGCTTCTTCGCCAATCGCCGCCGGCCCTGCCTGCAGCATCAGATCCGCCGCTGCTCCGCACCCTGCGTGAAGATGATCGCGCCGGAGGATTACGCGCTGGACGTCGCCCGCGCAGTGCGTCTGCTCGAAGGCCGTGGTGACGAATTGGCGAAGGAGATCGGCACCGAGATGGAAGCCGCCGCCGAAGCGCTGGAGTTCGAGCGCGCCGCCAAGCTGCGTGATCAGATCGCCGCACTCGCCCGTGTCCGCGAGAACCGCGCGATCACCGGCGGTGCCGACGAGATCGATGTCATCGCCGTCGCCCAGCATCCATCGGCCAGCTGCATCGTCGTCACCTCGGTGCGCGATGGTCTGAACCTCGGTCATGGCAGCTTCTTCCCGAAGCATCCGCATGGCATCGAGATTCCGGAACTGCTCGGCAGCTTTCTCGGCCAGTACTACCTGAACCGGCCGGTGCCGCCCGAAGTGCTGATCAGCCATCAGCCGGACGATCTCGAATGGATCGAGACCACGCTGGCCCACGCGGCCGGTCGCAAGGTGAAGATCACCGAGCCGCAGCGCGGGCCGAAGCAGCGGCTGATGGAGATGGCGATCAACACCGCCAATCAGGCGCTGTCGACGCGGCTGGTCGAGGCCGCGAGCATGGACAAACGCCTGATCGAACTGCAGCAGGCGCTGGATCTGGATGCGCCGCCGCGGCGGTTGGAATGCTTCGACATCAGCCATTCGATGGGCGAGCTGCCGGTGGCGTCCTGCGTGGTGTTCAACGAGGAAGGGCCGCTAAAGATCGCCTATCGCAAGTTCAACATCGAAGGCATCACGCCGGGCGATGACTACGCCGCGATCAAGCAGGCGGTGTCGCGGCGCTTCGCGCGCGTGAAGGCCGGCGAGGTGCAAGTGCCGGACGTGCTGTTCATCGACGGCGGGGCAGGGCAGCTGGCCTCGGCCGTCGCAGCGCTGGCCGAGCTGAACTTCGATGGCGTGCGCATCGTCGCCATCGCCAAGGGGCCGACACGTCGGCCAGGCCTTGAACAGCTGATCCTGCCGGAGCGCGATCAACCGATCGTGCTGCCGCCGGATTCACCGGCGCTGCATCTGATCCAGCGCATCCGCGACGAAGCGCATCGCTTCGCGATCACCGGCCATCGCGCGCGGCGCGACAAGGCACGCATCACCTCGGGCCTGGAAGCGATCGAAGGTCTGGGCCCGACTCGGCGCCGCGCTCTGTTGAATTCCCTCGGCGGGCTCGGCCAGATCAAGCGCGCCGGCATCGACGAACTGGCCAAGGTCGAAGGCATCAACCGCCGGCTCGCCGAGCGCATTTACGCGCACTTTCATTGACGAGCAACGGCTGATGGTCAGTATCGCGTGGTCAGGCAAGCAGCTTGCAGATGGAATGCAGCCATTTGCGCCTGCTTTTGCTGGAAACTAGTCACAGACCACGGGACACTGCTTCACCCATGCGGATCAATTTGCCAACTGCCCTGACACTCGGCCGTGTCGCCATCATCCCGGTGGTGCTCGGCCTGTTCTATGTCGACTGGCAGCACGCCCGCCAAGCCTCGGCCGTGCTGTTCGTCGTCGCCGCGTTCACCGACTGGCTGGATGGCTGGCTGGCTCGCCGCTGGAACCAGACCTCGAACTTCGGCGCTTTCCTCGATCCAGTCGCCGACAAGCTGCTGGTGGCGGTCGCGCTGGTGATGCTGCTGCGTGATCACTCGACTGGCCTGATGGGCGTGCTGGTCGCGGTCATCATCGGCCGCGAGATCACCATCTCGGCGCTGCGCGAATGGCTGGCCGAAATGGGCGAGCGCAAGCGGGTCGCCGTCGGCATGCTCGGCAAGATCAAGACTGCGTTCCAGATGACCGCGATCAGCCTGATGCTGTGGAAGCTGCCGGTGGGGCCGATCCCGGTCTACGAGCTCGGCTACGGCCTGCTGTTCGGGGCTGCGGCGCTGACTTTGTGGTCGATGGCCGTCTACATGAAGGCAGCCTGGCCGCTGATGAGAGACGAGCTCCAGCGGCCGGCCTGATCGCCTTGGCGGACTGCCGAAAAATAGTCGCTGTTTGGCTTGACAGCCCGTCGGCAATCACTAGAATACGCGCCTCGGAACACGGTGCGGGAATAGCTCAGCTGGTAGAGCGCAACCTTGCCAAGGTTGAGGTCGCGAGTTCGAATCTCGTTTCCCGCTCCATCGGTTTCGACAGACAGAACCTCGTTTAACGACGAGGTTTTTTCGCTTCAGGGCTCAAAACAGGCCCTGCGCTGCAAGCGGTTCGCGCAATGCGACCGACGCTGGCTCGATGGCAGAGTGGTGATGCAGGGGACTGCAAATCCCCGTACGTCGGTTCAATTCCGGCTCGAGCCTCCACCTCTGAAACCCTTGGCGTGCAAGGCTTTCAGCGACGCTTATTCCCTAATCTTCCGGCAGGCTCCCGAATCTTCCGGCAGGTCCGAAGTGGCCGCGCACGAAATCCAGCGCGTACTTCAGCTCACCGCGCGTAAATGCCGCCAGACCCCGAGCAGGCCCAGCCCGAGCATGATGTGGACGCCGATCACCGGCGGCCAGCCGAACAGATAGATGATGTCGTTGGCGAGACCGCCCTTGAACGGGGCGCCGCCGAACGACAGACCTCGGGTGCCGAACAAGGCATTGAAGATCGCCGGCACGGTGAACAGCCAGGCAGTCACCACGGCGGACCAGAAGAACCAGGTGAACTGCCGCGCGCGCAGGCGCAGGAAGCGTCCGCCGGCACCAAAGGCCATCAGGATCAAGCCGTGCGTGATGCCTTCCATGTGGGCCATGCGCCAGGCGCGGCCGTCATCGGGCACCGAGATCGTGATGTCGATCGGCAAGGGCCAGAGCACGATCTTGCCCAGCAGCGTGAAGAACCAGACCCAGCCGATCAGGATCGCCAGCACCAGCAGTCCTACGCCGTTCAGGAACAGCAGCGTGCGCATGCGCTCGCTCATGCTGGCTGCGTCGTCGATCACTGATTTTGCGTTCATGCCTGGGTCGGTCGGTGGAGAGCGTGCTGATGAATCTAGCCCAAGCGACGTCCCCAGTATGTGCGGACCAACCCGCGCTTCCTGCCCGCGTCATCCGGGAATCTTTTCCCAGATGAACACCGACGAAGCTTCCTTCCCATCCGCGCGCTTGCTCGGCGGCGTCGCCAGCGACAGATGGCCCTGCGCATCGAAGCTGTAGTAGCGCTTGGCCGCTTCGCCGATGCGGGCTTGATTCAGATTGCCGTCCTGGTGATGGACCATGCAGCCTTCTGCCGGCAGCAACTCCCAGCGACCGAAGTAGCTGCTGAAACCATCGGCAGAACCTGCAGGCGCTTGCTCGCGACCAGTGCGGACGATCTGCACCGACAGGCGGCCATTGGCGGCATAAACGAGCTGGCCATCGGCGGCGGCGCGCTCGGCGGGTGTTTCCAAGCCGGTCTTGGGATCACGATCGGCGATCGCGACCAGCTTCCAGGTGCCGATGAACTTCGATGCGAAGCTGTCCTTCAACGGCGGCGTGGTCGGCGGCGGCACGCGGTGATGCGTGGCCTGTTCATAGCCGTAGCCGATCTCGAACAGCGTCGCTTCACTCCACGGCCGGCCAAAGAACTGCATGCCCATCGGCAGGCCGGGATCGACGAAGCCCATCGGCACCACGAGCGCCGGAAAGCCGGTGATCGAGGAGTACATGTTCTGATCGCGGCCCAGCGGCGTGTAGGTGTCGCCGTTCTTCTTCGGCGGAAAATTGAATTGCGGATAGATGATGGCGTCTAGCTTCGCCGCATCGAAGGCTTTCAGGAACACCTGGCGAATCTCCTCGCTGCGCTGCTGCTTCGCCGCCGTGGTGGGATCCTTGTCCGCCGGATATTCGTAGTTGGCCTGGTTGGTGAACGCCGTCTCGAAGCGCGGCGCCAAGTATTTCTTCGACGCCACGATGTCCTTGAACGATTTGTAGGGCGCGGTCGGATGGGTGGCCAGATAGGCATCGAAGTCGTCGCGCATGCGGGTGTAGCCTTTCCAGTCCTTGGTCAGTTCCGGCAGCTCGGGCATCGCGAAGGGATCGACGATCACCGCGCCGGCTTTTCTCAGGTCGGCAATGGCTTGATCCATCAGCGCGACGACTCTGGGATCGGAGTTGTCGGCCGGCACGATCTGCCGCAGCACGCCGAGCCGTTTGCCCTTCAGCGATCCCGGCTTCAGTCCTGCGGTATAGCTCTTGGGCACATGGCCCTTGCTCTTCTGGCTGATCGGATCACGCGCATCCGGGCCGGCGATGGCTTCCAGCAGGGCGGCGGTATCGCGCACGGTGCGCGCCATCGGCCCGACCGTATCCCAGAAGACATTCAGCGGCATCACGCCATCGAGACTCACCAGGCCGTGCGAGACGCGCAGGCCGACCACGCTGTTGATCGACGCCGGCGCCCGCACCGAGATGCCTGTGTCGGTGCCCAGACCGATCACCGCGAAATTGGCCGCCATGGCGACGCCAGTGCCGCCGGACGATCCACCCGAGGCATAGGCGGTGTTGTACGGGTTGCGGATGTAGCCGGGCGAGCGCGAATTGATGCTGTCGAAGCCGCCGTTGGCGAACTCCGCGAGCGAAGCCTTGGCGATCAGGATGCCGCCGGCCTTGCGAACGCGTTCGATCGATGTGCCATCGCGCTGCGGTTGAAAGTCCGCCAGCGATGCCGAGCCGCCCGAGGTCGGCAGATCGCCGGTGTCGATGTTGTCCTTGGCGACGAAGGGAATGCCGTGCAGTGGGCCGCTGAGCTTGCCGGTCGCCCTGAGCCTGGCATCGAGCGCATCGGCTTGCTCCAGCGCCTGCTGGTTGACCGTGATGATGGCGTTCAGCATCGGCCCCTGCTGATCGTAGGCCTCGATGCGTGCGAGATAGGCCGCGGTCACCTCATGCGCCGTGGTCTTGCCGCTGAGGTAGGCCGCGTGTATCTGCTCGATGGTCGCTTCTTCGACGGCGAATTCGGCCCATGCAGCGGTCGGTATGACGGCAGCGGCGACGAGCAGCCAGCAGGCGTACGAGGTCGATAGCGGGTGGCGCAGGCGCATGAGGACGATCCATCGAGTGGGGGATGTCCACTTAGACGAGAAATCGTCCCGGGGACCCTACGCTTGGGGGTCGGCTTTCGCCTGGGACGAGCCATGCCGAACATAGCTCGGCTCGCGGGATACGATGCGACCGT
>NZ_CAISIQ010000155.1 GCF_903885465.1 uncultured Nevskia sp. | reverse complement strand
GTACTTGCGGGTGCCTAACGACAGGCTGATCTCACCGCCTATCGGTCCCGGTATTCGGCGCCGGAAGTAGTACACCCCTCCCCTGCGGCAAAGTCGAGAAGCGTCTTTGTGGACGAGTTTGTGTACGAGTTGTGGGTGCGGAAATGACAAAGCCCAGTGTCCTTGCGGAGCACCGGGCTTCAATTATCAACAGAATCAGCCGTTTAGGCTTTGTTATGGCTGGGAGACTAGGACTCGAACCTAGATAAACAGAGTCAGAATCTGTTGTCCTGCCATTAGACGATCTCCCAAAAACCTTGAAGCTTTCGACGATGGCGGCGCCTGGGAAGGCACCGCCAAGAACATCGATTAGCGCTTCGAGTACTGCGGAGCGCGACGGGCGCCGTGCAGGCCGACCTTCTTGCGCTCGACTTCGCGAGCATCGCGAGTGACGAGACCGGCAGCACGCAGACCCGGACGCAGGGCCTCATCGTACTTGATCAGGGCGCGGGTCAGACCGTGGCGGATCGCGCCGGCCTGGCCGTTCGGGCCGCCACCGGCAACCGTCACCTTGATGTCGAAACGACCGACGCAGTCGGACACTTCGAGCGGCTGGCGAACCAGCATGCGCGAGGTCTCGCGGCCGAAGTAGGCCTCGACGGTCTTGCCGTTGATGACGATGTCGCCCTTGCCCGGACGGATGAAAACGCGGGCGGCGGCGGTCTTGCGACGGCCGGTGCCGTAATGCTGGTCAGCAGGCTGCTTGAGCGTGGCCATGGATTAACCCTTGATCGTGAAGGTGGTGGGCTGCTGCGCGGTATGCGGGTGCTCGGCACCGGCATAAACCTTCAGCTTGCGGTACTGCGCGTAGCCCAGCGGGCCCGACGGCAGCATGCCTTTGATCGCCTTCTCGATAACGCGTTCCGGATGCTCGGCGGTCATCTTGCCCAGCGTCGTGAACTTGATGCCGCCCGGATATTCCGTGTGGCGCCAGTAGATCTTGCCTTCCATCTTGTTGCCGGTCACACGGATCTTGTCGGCATTGATGACGACGACATAGTCACCGGTGTCGATGTGCGGGGTGAACTCCGGCTTGTGCTTGCCGCGCAGACGGCGTGCGACTTCCGAGGCGAGACGGCCCAGAACAACGCCTTCGGCGTCGATCAAGGTCCAATCACGCTTCGCATTTTCATTGGTTGCGAAATAAGTGCCCATTTTCCTGCTCTGATTGCCTCGCAAACTTGCGTCTGGAGGTGGTTATAGTTCGGTCTTCGCGATGTTTTGCGCCGACGTCGGGTACAGCGGGACGCGGATTGTAGTGTGGTCCCCGTGACCACGCAACCGCGCGCCGCCATGTCTGCGCTTCGATGACCGCCTAATGGCCAAAGTTGATCTTGGCTTCGAGATTGGTGCGCGAATCGGCATTGGCCAGCGCTTCGTCGAGCGAGATCAGGCCGTCCTTGTACAGGCGGTGCAGCGAGGTATCGAAGGTCTGCATCCCGGCGTCCGAAGACTGGCTCATCGCTTCACGAATTTCTTCGATGCGGCGGCCGACGATCAGGTCCTGCAGGAACGGCGTGTTGATCAGCACTTCGACCGCCGCGACCCGGCGACCATCCAGACGCTTGACCAGCCGCTGCGACACGATCGCCCGCAGGCTCAGCGAAAGGTCCAGATAAAGCTGCGGCCGCAGCGCATCCGGATACAGGTTCACGATCCGCTGCAGCGCCTGATAGGCGTTGTTGGCGTGCAGGGTCGAGATTGCCAGATGACCGGTGTTGGCTAGCTGCAGGCAGGCGTCCATCGTTTCCCGGGTGCGGATTTCGCCGATCTGGATCACGTCCGGTGCTTCGCGCAGCGCTGAATGCAGCGCCCGTTCGTAGCTGACCGTGTCCTGACCGATTTCACGCTGGTTGACGATCGAGCGCTTGTTGGCGTGGACGAATTCGATCGGGTCCTCGATGGTCAGGATGTGCCCGGACGCGTGCTCGTTGCGGTGATTGACCATCGCCGCCAAGGTCGTTGACTTGCCGGAGCCGGTCGCGCCGACCATCAGCAGCAGGCCACGCTTCTGCATGACCATCTGCGCCAAGGTTTCCGGCAGGTTCAGATCGGCGAGCTTCGGCGCTTCGGATTTCACATAGCGCAGCACCATCGCGACGGTGCCGCGCTGGGTGAACACGTTGACCCGGAAGCGGCCCAGCCCGGCGGCCTCGATGGCGAGATCGATCTCGCGCTCGCGCTCGAAGCGTTCCTGTTGTTCGGGATTCAGGATCGAGCCGGCCAGTTCGCGGATGAAATCGCTGGTCAGCACGGCACGGCCTACCGGATGCAGATCGCCCTCGATGCGCAGCATCGCCGTGGCACTCGCGCTGAAGTAAAGGTCCGAAGCCTGCCGCTCGACCGCAAGCTTCAGATACGCCAGGAGGTTGTCCACGCCTATCTCCGCAGCAGCGAAGTGTGCAATTGTGGGTTGCTCTCTTCCTTCATCTGCAATCCCTTCACCGCGGGATCCTCAAGCAAATTTTCGCGCATGCGCTTCGATTCCAGCTTCACCTTCAAGCGCAGCTCGTTCTGCGAATCAGCATTGCGCACGGCTTCGTCATAGGAAATCTGGCCGCTCTCGAACAGCTGGTAGAGATATTGATCGAAGGTGACCATGCCCTGCTCGTTCGAGCGGCTCATCACTTCCTTGATGCCGACGACTTCGCCCTTGAAGATCAGATCGGCGATCAGCGGCGAGTTCAGCATGATCTCCACGGCCGGCACCCGGCCGCCGTTCTCGCGCCGAACCAGACGCTGTGAGATCACCGCGCGCAGGTTCAGGCTCAGATCCATCAGCACCTGTTCGCGCTTTTCCTCGCTGAAGAAATTGATGATGCGATCGAGCGCCTGATTGGCGCTGTTGGCGTGCAGGGTGGACAGCACGAGATGGCCGGTCTCGGCGAAGTTGATCGCGTACTCCATGGTTTCGCGAGTGCGGATTTCGCCGATCTGGATCACGTCCGGTGCCTGGCGCAAGGTGTTCTTGAGTGCGGCTTCCCAGCTCAAAGTATCGGTGCCGACTTCGCGCTGGGTGATCATGCAGCCGAGATGCGGATGCACGTACTCCACCGGATCCTCGATGGTGATGATGTGGCCCTTCGAGTTGGCGTTGCGATGGCCGAGCATCGCAGCCAGCGACGTGGACTTGCCGGAGCCGGTTGCGCCGACCATCAGGATCAGGCCGCGCTTGGCCATCATCACTTCCTTCAGACTGCTCGGCAGGCCGATCTGGTCGAAGGTCGGAATCTCGGTAGTGATCGTCCGCAGCACGCCGCCGACCTGGCCCATCTGCACGAAGGCGCTGACCCGGAAGCGGCCGATCGCCGGCGGATTGATCGCGAAGTTGCACTCGTTGGTCGACTCGAACTCCTTGAGCTGGCGATCGTTCATCAGCGAGCGGATCAGCAGCGCAGAATCCTGGCCGGTCAGCGGCTTGTCGGTGACCGGCGTCAGCTGGCCGTCGAGCTTGATCGCTGGTGGGAAGCCGGCGCTCAGGAACAGGTCCGAGGCGCCCCGGGTCTTCATCTGCATCAGCAGTTGCTGGATCAGCTTGATTGCTTCGTCGCGTTCCATCGTGTGGCCTCGGATTGAGTGTCAGGCGCCCAGCAGAGCAGACGATCAGGCAGCGAAGTCCGCCTTGTTCTCGGCTTTGGTACGCGCCTCGGCGTTGCTGACCACGCCCTTCTTGACCAGCTCCCGCAGGCACTGATCGAGCGTCTGCATGCCGTCCCGCGAACCGGTCTGGATCGCCGAATACATCTGCGCGATCTTGTTCTCCTTGATCAGCGAACGCACCGCTGGCGTGCCGATCAGGATCTCGTGCGCGGCCACCCGGCCGCCGCCCGTCTTCTTCAGCAAGGTCTGCGCGATCACCGCGCGCAGGCCCGTCGACAGCATCGCGCGGACCATGTCCTTCTCGGCGGCCGGGAACACGTCGACGACGCGGTCGATGGTCTTGGCGGCGGATGTCGTGTGCAGGGTGCCGAACACCAGGTGACCGGTCTCGGCCGCGGTCAGCGCCAGCCGGATGGTTTCCAGATCGCGCATTTCGCCGACCAGGATCACGTCCGGATCTTCGCGGAGCGCGGAGCGCAGCGCCTGGTTGAAACCCAGCGTGTCGCGATGCACTTCGCGCTGGTTGATCAGGCACTTCTTCGACGGATGGACGAACTCGATCGGATCCTCGACGGTGAGGATGTGGCCGTAGTCGTTCTCGTTGATGTGGTTGATGATCGCCGCCAGGGTCGTCGACTTGCCGGAGCCGGTCGGACCGGTGACCAGCACCAGGCCGCGCGGCGTCTCGGCGATGTCCTTGAAGATGGCCGGACACTTCAGGTCTTCCAGCGACATGATCTTCGACGGAATGGTGCGGAATACGCCGCCTGCGCCGCGAGCGTGCGTAAAGGCATTGACGCGAAAGCGCGCGAGGCCGGGAATCTCGAACGAGAAATCGGTTTCCAGGAATTCGTCGTAGGCCTTGCGTTGCTTGTCGTTCATGATGTCGTAGAGCATCGCGTGCACCTCCTTGTGCTCCAGAGGTGGCAGATTGATGCGCTTCATGTCGCCATCGACTCTGATCATCGGCTCCACGCCGGCGGACAGATGCAAGTCCGAAGCTCCCTGCTTGACGCTGAAGGTCAACAGCTGCGCGATATCCAAGACCGGCTCTCCCCGAGTTTTCCTTATGCCGAAGGCTTCGCCCTGATGGCGGCCGTTGCTGGCAGATGATGGACGTATGAGACCTTACTTCACACCCGCATGAATACCGTTTCCGACCGGCTGAGGGATATCCGCCGACGACTGGCTGCAGCCACAGCTCGCGCCGGCCGCGCGCCGGATGCGGTGAGCCTGATCGCCGTTTCCAAGACCTTCGATGCCGATGCCGTGGCCGAGGTCGCCGAACTCGGCGCGCTGCACTTCGGTGAAAGCTACATGCGCGAAGCGATCGACAAGATCGGTCTTGCCGAAGCGCTGGCTGACCAACGTCTGGTCTGGCACTTCATCGGCCCGATCCAGAGCAACAAGTGCCGCGCGCTGGCCGGCATGTTTGCCTGGGCGCATGGCATCGATCGCCTGAAGATCGCCGAACGCCTGTCCGAACTGCGCGCGCCGGACCTGCCGCCGCTCGAGGTCTGCGTGCAGGTCAACGTTTCCGGCGAGGCAAGCAAGGGCGGTGTGACGCCGGACGACGCGGCGGCGCTGTGTGCCGAGATCGCCAGGCTGCCGAGACTGAAGCTGCGCGGTCTGATGTGCATTCCGGCGCCGGTCGACGATCCGGAAGACTCGCGCGCCTCGTTCCGGC
>NZ_CAISIQ010000154.1 GCF_903885465.1 uncultured Nevskia sp. | reverse complement strand
GCCCGGTGACCGAATCTCTGAACGGCATCACTTCGCCACTGCCGATCACCAGGCGGTAGTCAACGGTGATTTCGGTGCCAGCCGGCAAGTCACTGCCGGCAAAGATGAAGCCGAGATGCCAGAGCGCGGTCGGTTCGAAGCTGTGGTTGACGTAGCACTCGTCCGACCATTCCGGCGTCAACGAATACCAGCCCTCGAACCAGCGCACGCTGGATTCGGCTTCGATCGAATCGGGCGGGAACTGGCGCAGCTTCGCTTCTGGCCAGACGGTGTGGATGTTGTCCGGCGCGATGATCACCCGGCCTTTCGCGACATCTTCGGCGAGGAACAAACCCTTGCCGGCAAGCGGGATGGCGGAGGCGTCGACGTGGTAATGCGGGACGATCATAAGGGCCTGTTCCCAACCACTTGGGTCGCTGCGTTGCAGGTCCCGAGTAGTCTCACTGGGCCGCCGGGCGAGGCGAGAACCTCAGGCCATAGCCTACCTATGGTCAAGGTTCGCAACGAAGTCCCGGCGGTTTTTTGACCGCAACCCGAAGGGGCGGGGCCATTTCTGCGCATTGCTGCCTCTCTCGTCGCGCCAATGGATCGGCCATTGGCCGCTCCTCGTTCGTTGCACTGCGCAGAAATGACCTCCGCCGCAGCGAGCAAAGTGATTGGGAACAGGCCCTAGTGCTTGAGCTGCGACTGCTCAGTGCCTTCAGCGACGAACAGGGTCGCCGCATCGCTGCGCGAATAGACGTAATCGCGGCCGCAGAATTCGCAGATGATTTCGACCTTGCCCTGCTCGGCAACGATCTTGTCGACTTCGTCGCGGCCCAGCGACAGCAGCAGCAGCGAAATGCCTTCGCGCGAGCAGCGGCAGGCGATATTGACCGGCTGCGCGGCGTGCAGCTGCCAGTCCTCGTTGGCGAACAGGCGGCGCATCAGCGTTTCCGGCTCGGCACTGAGCAACTCGTCGGCGCTCAAGGTGCCGGCGAGGATAGCCAGATGCTCCCAGACTTCCTCGGTCGCCTTGGTGTGTTCCAGCGGCAGGCGTTGCAGCATGAAGCCGGCGATGCGATCGCCGTCCGCGGCCAGCCGCACCAGGGTCGGCAGCTGTTCGCTCTGAGCGAAATAGCCTTCCAGCGATTCGCTGAGGCTGTCGCCATCGATCGGCACCATCGCCTGACGGCTCGGTTGCGCGTCATCGGCAGGCTCCAGCATCAGGGCCAGCACGCCATCGCTGAGCAGCTCGGCATAGCTGCCGTCGATCTGCGGTGCTGCCTTGGCCATCGCGCGGACGGTCAGCGGCGCGCCTTCGCGCTGCACCACTTGGGCGACCAGCAGCTTGATCGCCCGTTCGCCCTGGAATTGCAGATTGATCCGACCTTCGAAGCGGGTATGCGTCGCCAGCAGCGGCATCGCTGCCATCGTCTGAGCGACGAGGCCACGCACCGCCGGATCGTAGGCGCGCATGTCGAGCATCTCGGCAGCGCCGGTATCGATGACCACGAACGCGCCGTGCGCGATGTGGTTATCGAACTTGAATGGAATCAGCAGGTTCATGTCAGCCCGCCAGACGTTCCTTGAGCAGCCGGTTCAGCGCGTCCGGATTGGCCTTGCCCTGCGTCGCCTTCATCGCCTGGCCGACGAAGAAGCCGTACAGCTTGTCCTTGCCGCCGCGGTAATCGGCGAGCTGCTGCGGGTTCTTGGCGATCACGTCATCGATCGCGGCGATGATCGCCGACTCGTCAGTGACCTGAACCAGACCCTTGGCCTTGATGATCTCGTCGGCCGTGCCTTCGCCGGCCACCATCGCCTCGAAGACGTCCTTGGCGATCTTGCCGTTGATGGTCTTGTCGGCGATGCGCTTGAGCAAGGCGGCAAAGGCTTCTGCCGAGATCGGCGATTCCTCGATGCCCTTGCTCATCTTGTTCAGCGCGCCGAGCAGATCGGTGGCCACCCAGTTCGCGCACAGCTTGGCTTCCGCACCAGAAGCGGCTACTACGGCTTCGTAGTAAGCCGCCAGTTCACGCGACGAGGTCAGCGTCTTGGCGTCGTAGTCGGACAGACCGAACTCGGCGACGAAGCGCCCGCGCTTGGCTTCCGGCAGTTCGGGCAGCGACTTGCGGATGGCGTCGATGTAGTCCTCCGTGCAGACCACCGGCAACAAATCCGGATCCGGGAAATAACGGTAATCGTTGGCGTCTTCCTTCGAGCGCATCGCCTTGGTTTCGCCGGTATCCGGATTGAACAGCCGGGTTTCCTGGCGAATGGTGCCGCCGGCCTCGATCACCTCGATCTGGCGCTCGATCTCGTACTCGATCGCTTTCTCGACATAGCGGAACGAGTTGACGTTCTTGGTCTCGGTGCGGGTGCCGAACTTCGGCGCACCAATTTTCCTCACAGAGACGTTGGCATCGCAGCGGAACGAACCTTCCTGCATGTTGCCGTCGCAGATGCCGAGGTAGACCACCAGCTGGTGCAGCTTCTTCAGATAGGCGACCGCTTCCTGCGCAGTGCGCAGGTCCGGCTCGGAAACGATTTCGATCAGCGGCGTGCCGGCGCGGTTGAGATCGATGCCCGACGACTTCTGGAAGCCTTCATGCACGGACTTGCCGGCGTCCTCTTCCAGATGCGCGCGGGTGATGCCGATGCGCTTGGTCGAGCCGTCTTCCAGCTCGATGTCGAGCAGGCCTTCGTAAACGATCGGCAGCTCGTACTGCGAAATCTGATAGCCCTTCGGCAGATCCGGATAGAAGTAGTGCTTGCGCGCGAACACGCTGCGATCGGCGATCTTGGCGCCGACCGACAGGCCAAACGTCACCGCTTTCTTGACCGCGTCGACATTCAGCACCGGCAGCATGCCCGGCATGCCGAGGTCTATCGGCGAAGCCTGGCTGTTCGGCTCCGCGCCGTAGGCGATCGCCGAGCCAGAGAAAATCTTCGACTGGGTCGACAGCTGGCAGTGCACTTCAAGGCCGATGACGGCTTCCCAACCGGCGGGGATGATCATGACGCGTACTCCGTCGGCCACTTCGTGTGGAAGTCGGTCGCCTGCTGGTACTGATGCGCGACGTTCAACATGCGCGCCTCGGCGAAGAAGTTGCCCATCAGCTGGAAACCGGTCGGCAGACCGTCGACGAAACCGCAAGGCAAGCTCATCGCCGGAATTCCGGCCAGATTGGCGGCGATCGTGTAGATGTCGTTCAGATACATGGCGACCGGGTCGTCGCTGTTGTGGCCAAACTTGAAGGCGACGTCGGTCGCGGTCGGGCTCAGCACCAGGTCGATGCCGTCGGCGAAGGCGCGCTTGAAGTCGTCGTAGATCAGCCGGCGGACTTTCTGGGCCTGCAGGTAGTAGGCGTCGTAGTAGCCATGGCTCAGCACATAGGTGCCGATCATGATGCGGCGCTGCACTTCGGCACCGAAGCCTTCGCCGCGGCTGCGCTTGTAGAGTTCCTCGAGTGACTTCGCACCCTCGGCGCGATGGCCGTAACGCACGCCGTCGAAGCGGGCGAGATTCGAGCTGGCTTCGGCCGGGGCGACGACGTAATAGGTCGGCACGCTGAGCGGCGAATTCGGCAGCGAGATTTCCTTGAAGTTGGCGCCCAGCTTGGTCAGCGTGGCAATCGCCTGCTCGATCCGCTCGCGGACACCGGCCGACATGCCATCGGCGAAATATTCCTTCGGCAGGCCGATGGTCAGGCCACGGATGCTGGTGTTCAGGCCGGTCACCAGGTCATCGACCGGGCGCTCGACGCTGGTCGAATCCTTGGCATCGAAGCCGGACATCGCCTGCAGCACGTGGGCGGCATCTTCGGCCGAGCGGGCGACGACGCCAGCCTGATCGAGGCTCGATGCGAACGCGATCATGCCGTAGCGCGACACCCGGCCGTAGGTCGGCTTGATGCCGGTCAGATTGGTCAACGCGGCAGGCTGGCGAATCGAACCGCCGGTGTCGGTTGCGGTAGCAACTGGCGCCAGACCGGCGGCGACACAGGCGACCGAACCACCGGACGAACCGCCCGGCACGCGGGTCTTGTCCCAGGGGTTGCAGACCGGGCCGTAGAACGAGGTTTCGTTCGACGAGCCCATCGCGAACTCGTCCATGTTCAGCTTGCCCAGCATGACCATGCCGGCGGCATCAAGCTTCTCGACGATGGTCGCGTCGTACGGCGCGATGAAGGTATCGAGCATCTTCGAGCCGCAGGCGGTACGCACGCCCTGGGTGCAGAAGATGTCCTTCTGGCCGATCGGGATGCCGGTCAGCAGACCGGCGTTACCGGCGGCGAGCTCGGCATCGGCGGCATCGGCCTGCTTCAGCGCGCGCTCGGCGGTGATCGTCACGTAGGAGTTCAGCGCGCCGTCATGGGCGTCGATGCGCTTGAGGAAATGCTGGGTCAGCTCGCGCGACGAGAATTTCTTCCCGCGCAAGCCGGCAGCGAGTTCGGCAATGGAATGTTTATGCATGGGTTCTTGGTGATTCCGGGGTTTCCCGGCAGGTTGAGCGACGCGACAGCGTTCGCTCGAACCCGCCGACTTATCGCGACGCAGCTACACCGCGTTGCAACAAGGCTTACTCGATGACTTTCGGGACCAGATACAGACCATCCTGGGTTTCCGGGGCGATCGCCTGATAGTCGTCGCGGCGATCGGTTTCGCTGATCGTGTCCGGCCGCAGCCGCTGCACCATGTCCAGCGGGTGCGCCATCGGCGAGACATTGGCGGTGTCGACCGACGACAGGCGATCGACCATTTCCAGAATGTTCGACAGTTGTCGCGCGTACGGCTCAACCTGCTCTGGATTCAGCTGCAGGCGCGCCAACTGGGCGACCTGGCGGATTTGTTCGGGGCTCAGACTCATGCGGGACTCGTGCGGATGGGGAGCGCATCGGCGCTGAAGTTTTCCGCAGCGACGTTGCGGAAGAACCGGAAAACCCCGGGAAACCTCCAGCAAACTGGTAGTCGCGACGGGGGTTTCAAGGCTGGCGCGATGATAAACGATCACGGGCCGGCCTCCCCGGCAAAAAATTCGCTGGTCAAGGCTGCGGCGACCGCCTCGGGCCGCAGCGCAACATGCGCGGCAGGGCTTCAGGTATATTTCTGCCCAAATCAGCGTCGGTCGCCTCTCTTTGTGACCGCCGCTTCCCGCCGGTTCAGCTAGCGCCCCCTCAAGCCCAGCCCTTCGATAATCGCGATGTTCGACGCCGTCCGCCGCCTGTTTGTCAACGACCTTTCCATCGATCTCGGCACCGCCAACACGCTGATCTATGTGCGTGATGAGGGCATCGTTCTGAACGAGCCATCAGTCGTCGCAATCCGCCTCGATTCCCGCGGCGCGAAAAAGATCGAAGCGGTCGGCATCGATGCCAAGCGCATGCTCGGCCGCACGCCGACCAATATCTCGACGATCCGTCCGCTGCGTGATGGCGTGATCGCCGACTACACCGTGACGGAGAAGATGCTGCAGCACTTCATCCGCAAGGTGCAGAAGGGCCGCGTGATGCGCCCGATGACCCGCGTCGTAGTTTGCGTTCCCTATGGCTCGACCCAGGTCGAACGCCGGGCGATCAAGGAATCGGTCGAGAACGCCGGTGCCCGCAAGGTCTACGTGATCGAGGAACCGATTGCCGCAGCGCTCGGCGCCGGCATCCCGATTTCCGAAGCGCGCGGCTCGATGGTCGTCGACATCGGCGGCGGCACCTCGGAAGTGGCGGTGATCTCGTTGAACGGCATCGTCTATGCCGAATCGGTGCGCATCGGCGGTGACCGCTTCGATGAAGCGATCGTTTCCTACGTACGCCGCCAGTACAACATGCTGATCGGCGAAGCCACGGCCGAGCGCATCAAGCAGGAAATCGGCACCGCGTTCCCGGGCACCGAAGTGCAGGAAATCGACATCGTCGGCCGCCATCTGGCCGCCGGCGTGCCGCGCAACTTCACGATGAATTCCAACGAAATCCTTGACGCGCTGCAGGAGCCGCTGGCCGGCATCGTCAAGGCAGTCAAGCAGGCGCTCGAGCGCACGCCGCCGGAACTGGGTTCCGACGTTGCCGAGCGCGGCATCGTGCTGACCGGTGGTGGCGCGCTGCTGCGCGATCTCGACAAGCTGATCTCGGAAGAAACCGGCCTGCCGGTGATCATCGCCGACGACCCGCTGACCTGCGTGGCCCGTGGTGGTGGCATGCTGCTCGACATGCTCGACCAGAAGGGCGACATCTACCTGATCGACTGAGTCGATTGGATTGCACGCTGATGGATAAGCCCCGGCCCCGTCCGGGGCTTTTTCGTCGGGGCGGCCGAAGACCAGGCCAAAAGCCCGGTTTTCTGAGTAAAGACAGTGAAAAGCGGTTGTCGCCCCGGCGCTTGCACCCTATTCTTCCGCGATTCCCGCACCCGGTGCGGACGACGCCCCGCTGAACCTGCGCCCGGCCCTTGAACACCACGCTTAGCGACTCCTCGCGCAACTCCCAAGCTTCGCGCGGCTCCATGCTGGGGCTGAAGGCGGCGCTGTTCGTCACGCTGTCGATCACCTTGATGGTGGCCGAGAACCGTGGCGCAAAAGTCGAGCCGCTGCGCCAATGGCTGTCCTGGGCGCTGACGCCGGTGATGTGGCTGGCGGCCTCGCCGGCCAATGTCTCGAACAGCGTCGACTACTTCCATTCCCGGGAAACGCTGCGCGACGAGAACCGCGAACTGCGTGATCGCCTGCTGCAGCAGGATGCGCGGCTGCTGCGTCTGGCGTCGCTGGAAGCCGAGAATGTGCGCATCCGCGAGTTGCTGGCCTCGTCCAGCGCGCTGCAGGACCGGGTGCTGATCGCCGAGATTCTCGCCACCAGCCAGGATCCTTACCGGCATCAGATCGTGCTCAACAAGGGCGGCAAGGACAGCGTCTATCGCGGTCAGGCCGTGCTCGATGCCTACGGAATCATGGGCCAGGTGGTGCAGGTCAACCAGGGTTCGTCGGTGGCGCTGCTGATCTCCGATCCCGATCACGGCATTCCGGTGGAGATCAACCGCACCGGCCTGCAGACGATCGCGCTCGGCCGCGGTGATGGCCATGGCCTGTCGCTGCCCTATCTGCCCGGCAATGCCGATGTGAAGGTCGGCGATCTGCTGGTCTCGTCCGGGCTCGGCGGCCGCTTTCCAGCCGGCTATCCGGTCGGTGAAATCCACGAACTGCGCCATGCCGGCGGCGAGAGCTTCATGGAAGCGATCGCCTATCCGAAAGCCCATCTGAATCAGGGCCGCCAGGCGCTGCTGGTGTGGAGCGAGCGAGCGCTGCCGTCCTCGGCGCCGGGTGAAGAAGCGGTGCACGTCCCAATCGATCTTCCCGCCAAACCGCCGGCGAAGGCGCCGAAACAGGCGGTGGTGCCATGAACGGCACGCTGGTGTTCCTCGGCAGCCTGCTGCTGGCGCTGATGCTGCAGATCGTCCAGTTGCCGGAGTGGGCGGCCATGGCTCGGCCCGCCTGGCCGTTGCTGGTGATCGGCTTCTGGGCGCTGTACGCGCCGACCTCGCCAGCCATCGCCGCTGCCTGGGTGCTGGGCCTGTGCTGCGATGTGCTGCTCAATGCCGCGCTCGGCCAGCACGCGCTGGGGCTGGTGGTGGTGGCGTTCGTGATTCGCCGGCTGCGCGGCACCCTGATCCTGTTTTCATCCTGGCAGGTGGCGCTGGCACTGGCGCCGGTCTGGGCGCTGTACATCTTCCTGATGTTCTGGATCGACGGTCTGGCCCGGCACGCGGCCGACGTCAACCTGCGCTGGCTGCCGATCCTGTCGACGACCCTGATCTGGCCGCTGTCCGCCAGCCTGCTCGATTCGATCCTCAGCCGGCGCGCGCGACGCAACCGCATGCGGCTGCCATGAGTGCCCCGCTGTGAATTCACCGGGCTCATCGCGCAGCGGTTTCGACGCGATCAAGAACCTCTACGAAGAAAAGCGCACCTTCACCGGCCGCGTCGTCTTTGCCGCGGTGCTGTGTCTGCTGATGATCGGCATGCTGGCCGCGCGCCTGATCGATCTGCAGCTGGTCCGCCACGATTACTACTCGACGCGAGCCGACGACAACCGCATGCGGCTGACGCCGATCGCGCCGGTCAGAGGCCTGATCTACGACCGCAACGGTGCGCTGCTGGCGAAGAACCTGCCGAGCTTCGTGCTCGACATCACGCCCGAACGCGTCCGCAATCTGAACGACACGCTGGAACGCCTGAAGGCCTATGTGCGCCTCACCGATCAGGACATCGCCCGCTTCCGCGAGCGCATGCGCAAGGGGCCGCGCTATCGCAGCGTCACCCTGCGCTCGAACCTGACGCCGGAGGAAGTGGCGCGCTACCAGCTCAACCGCTTCGACTTCGAAGGTGTGGAAGTCAACGCCGGCCTGGTCCGCGACTACCCGCTCGGCGAAAGCGCGGCGCACATCATCGGCTACGTCGGCGGCATCAGCGAAGCCGATTACGCCAGGCTCGAAGCCGCCGATTACGAAGGCTTGTCGCAGATCGGCAAGTCCGGTGTCGAGCGCAGCCACGAAGACCTGCTGCGCGGCACGCCAGGCACCAAGATCGTCGAAGCCAATGCCGCTGGCCGGCCACTGCGCGAACTCGAATCGCGGCCCGGCAGCTCCGGCCAGAACCTGTACATGAGCCTCGACTCCCAGCTACAGCTGGTGGCCGAAAAAGCGCTTGGGGATCTCGATGGCGCGGTGGTCGCGATCGACCCGCGCAATGGCGAAATCCTGGCTTTGGTCTCGAAGCCCGGCTACGACCCGAAGCTGTTCGTCGAAGGCATCGACGCCGCCAGCTACCGCGGTCTGCTCGAAGACAAGAGCCGGCCGTTGTACAACCGCGCGCTGCTCGGCACCTATCCGCCGGGATCGACGATCAAGCCGTTCATGGCCACCGCGGCGCTGAACTTCAAGACCGTGACGCCGGATACCGGCATCTACTGCTCGGGCTCGATGACCCTGCCCGGCAGCTCGCGCAAGTACCGCTGCCACAAGCGCCAGGGCCACGGCATGGTCAATCTCGACAGCGCCATCGCCAAGTCCTGCGACATCTATTTCTATCAGGCGGCGATGAATCTCGGCATCGATCGCATCGATGAAATCCTCGGCCAGTTCGGTTTCGGCAAACCGACCGGCATCGACGTGCCGAACGAGAAAGGCGGCCTGCTGCCGTCGAAGGAATGGAAGCGCCGCGTCTACAAGCAGGTCTGGTTTCCGGGTGAAACCCTGAGCCTCGGCATCGGTCAGGGCTATCTGACCACCACGCCGCTGCAGCTCGCCCAGGGCACCGCCCGCCTGGCGATGCGCGGCCTCGGCTTCAAGCCGCATGTGCTGCATGCGATCGCCGATCCGGCCACCGGTGCCATTGCCGGCGTGGCGCCCGAACCACTGCCGCCGTTGACCGGTCAGAGTGCCGAACTTCAGGAGCGGGTAATCCATTCGATGCAGCTGGTGACCATGTTTCCGGGCGGCACCGCCTACCGCGCGTTCAAGGATGCGCCGTACAGCTCGGCCGGCAAGACTGGCACCGCGCAGGTGGTCGGCCTGAAGCAGGAGGAAACGGTGGCACCGACCTTCGACTCGACGCCCAAGCATCTGCGCGATCACGCGCTGTTCATTGCCTTCGCGCCGGTCGATGCACCGCGTATCGCCATTGCCGTGATCGCCGAACACGCCGGTCACGGTGGCTCGGTGGCGGCACCGGTCGCCCGCCAGATCATGGATCAGTACCTGCTCGGCAAGGTGCTGTACAACGAAGATCCTGCCGGTGCCGCCGCGGCCGCTGCGGCCGCCGCTGCAGCCGACCCGGCGCTGGAAGCCGAGGAAGGCGTGCCGGCCGACGACGAAGAGCCGCCTCCTGCCACCCCACCGCCGGCGGCGACTCCGCGATGAATACCTCCGTCATCAGCCGCGCCCCGAACCAGTCGGTCAGCCTTGCCGACCGGCTGATCCGCGTGCACATCGATCTGTGGCTGATGCTGTTGCTACTGGTGCTCGGCGTGGTCGGCCTGCTGGTGCAGTACTCGGCCAGCGGCCATTCGATGGCGGTGGTGCTCAATCAGGCGGAACGCCTGGGAATCGGCTTCGCGGTGATGGTCGTCGCGGCCCAGGCACCGCCGGAGTTCTATCGAGCAGCAGCGCCGTGGCTGTACGGCTTCGGCGTGGTGATGCTGGTGGCAGTGCTGGTGCTCGGCGATCACGCCAAGGGCGCGCAGCGCTGGCTCGATCTCGGCGTGCTGCGCTTCCAGCCGTCGGAAATCCTCAAGCTGGCGATGCCGATGGCGGTGGCCGCCTGGCTGCATACACGGCAGCTTCCGCCGAAGATTTCGACCATCCTGATCACCCTGGCGATCATCGGCGGGCCAACCGTGCTGATCGCCATGCAGCCCGATCTCGGTACCGCGATGCTGGTGCTGGCCGCCGGCGTGCTGGCGCTGTATTTCGGTGGCCTCGGCATCCGCTGGATCCTGATGGTGATCGCGGCGATGGCCGCCGCCGCGCCGCTGCTGTGGCTGAAGCTGCACGATTATCAGAAGAATCGCGTGCTGACCTTTCTCGATCCGGAACGCGATCCGCTCGGCACCGGCTATCACATCACTCAGTCGAAGATCGCGATCGGCTCCGGTGGCCTGTTCGGCAAGGGCTGGCTGGCCGGCACCCAGGCGAAGCTCGATTTCCTGCCGGAATCGCATACCGATTTCATCTTCGCGGTCTATTCCGAAGAACTCGGCCTGCTCGGCGAAGCGGTGCTGATGGCCCTCTACGCCGCGATCGTCGGCCGCGGCCTGTACATCGCGCTCCGTGGTCAGGACAGCTTCCAGCGTCTGCTCGCCGGCTCGCTGGCGATGACCTTTTTCGTCTACGTGTTCATCAACATGGGCATGGTTATCGGCCTGCTGCCGGTGGTCGGTGTGCCGCTGCCGCTGGTGAGCTTCGGCGGCACTTCGGCGGTTACCCTGCTGGCCGGCTTCGGCATGCTGATGTCGGTCTACACGCACCGCAAACTGTTATCCAACTGAGGAGCCCTTGATGCAGACACGACTCCTCCCCCGCGCCCTGCTGGGCCTGCTGCTCGCAACCACCGCCAACGCGCCGGTCATTGCCGACTACGCCCATCACCCGAAAACCCCGCTGCTGTTGAAGACGCTGCACGACGATTACGGTTTTTCCGCCGAAGATCTCGACGTGGTCAAGGCCGCGCTCGACGACGCCAAGAAGCTGCCGAAGCTGATCGAGAAAGAGGTCAACAACAAGGAAGCCGGCGGCCCGAAACCCGAGGACCAGCCGAACTACCTGCCGGACTGGAACGCCTACCAGCCGATCCACGTCAACGCTCGCAACATCGCCAACGGCGTGCGCTACCTGCGCGACAACGCCGAGTGGTTCGCCCGCGCCGAAGCCGAGTTCGGCGTGCCGCCGACGGTGGTCGCCGCGATCATGGGCGTGGAAACCAAGTACGGCACCTATTCCGGCAAGTACCGGGTGCTCGATGCACTGGCGACCCAGGGCTTCGATCATCCGCGCCGTGCGCCGTTCTTCTTTTCCGAGCTGACAGAATTCTTCGCCTTTGCCCGCGATGCCAGCCGCAAGCCGACCGAGCTGCTCGGCTCCTACGCCGGGGCGATGGGCTACGCGCAGTTCATGCCCAGCAACTACCGCTGGCTGGCGCTGGACTACGACAACGACGGCAAGCGCGATCTCTGGAGCGCTCCGGACGCGATCGGCAGCATCGCCCACTACCTGACCCGCTACGACCCGAAGCGCGCCTGGCGTCGCGGCGAACCGCTGGTGGTGCCGGCCACTGCGGACAGCGCGCCGGCCGAAGGCTTCCCGCGCAACGGCAAGTTCGCCGATCAGACCATCGCCAGCTTGCGCGCTGCCGGCGTGCAGGCAGCGATCGCCCTGCCGGACGAGACGCCGGTCGGCCTGGTGCAGCTACGCCGTGGCCAGATCACCGAATACTGGGTGGCGCTGCCGAATTTCTATGCGATCCAGACGTACAACCCAAGAATCTTCTACGCGATGGCCGTCACCCAGCTGGCCAACGCGCTGGCCGATGCGCAAGCCGCCGAGCACGCGGCGAGATGAGGGTCTGGAAGGCGCTGGTCAGCGCGTCCGTCTTGCTGCTGGCCGCCTGCGCCACTGAGGCGCCGCGCCGCTATCCGGCTCCAGAACCTGCGCCCAGCCCCAATTCCAGCCGCGCGCCGCGTACGACGCCCCAGAAGACGCCAGGCCGGACGACCCCGGCATTGCCGCCGGCACCGGCCGGCGAGAAGGATCGACCGCCATCCGCGAACGAGATTCCGGCCAATGTCGGCGATATTCCCGATGCCGTGCCGGAGTCGGTCGAGAAGAGCCGCTACGGCAATCCCGAGTCCTACGAGGTTTTCGGCGTCCATTACGACGTGCTGCAGGACGCCGCCGGCTTCAAGGAACGCGGCCACGCCTCCTGGTACGGCAAGAAATTCCACGGCCGGCGCACGTCCAGCGGCGAGACCTACGACATGTTCGCGATGAGCGGCGCGCACAAGACGCTGCCGATTCCGACCTATGCGCGGATCACCAATCTGTCGAACGGCAAGAGCGTGGTCGTCCGCATCAATGATCGCGGGCCGTTCCACTCCGGCCGCATCGTCGATCTGAGCTACTCCGCCGCGCACCGCATCGGCATCATCGGCGACGGTTCCGCCGAGGTGGAACTGGAAGTGGTCGACGCCACCGGCCGCACCTTGGTCGCGGCCAGTCCGCCGGCTGCGTCGGTGCCGGCAGCGAAGCCGGCCGTGGTCGCCGAAGTGAAGCCGCTGCCGCCCGGCCCGCCGATCGCGCTGCAGGTGGCCCGCAAGATCCAGCCGCGTTTCCTGCAGGCCGGTTCGTTCAGCGATTCACGCAATGCGGCGACGTTCCGCGAGCATCTGGCAATCGCCGGCATCAAGCCACTGTTGATGAAAAGCGAGACCCGCAACGGCCAGTGGCTGTACCGCGTGCTGGTCGGCCCGTTTGCCGATGCGGCGGCGCTGGAAGCCATGCGCCGCAAGCTCGCCGACGGCGAGACCCGCACCATCCCGGTCAGCGAATGAGCCGATCACCGATGCTGCGCTGCGTCATCGAACCTGCTGCGCTACCATTTCGCCGCTCGGGCAAGCACCCGTCCGAGCCCGTTTCTCCTGTTGTTTTGCCACTGTCAGCTCGAATTCCCCGGATGAACCTCCCGTTCCGCTTTGCCCGCAATCTGCTTCTGATCGCCACGACCGCCATCGCCGCTGCCGCGCCCGCCCGCGCGGTCACCATCCCGGAAGCTCCGGCGATCGAGGCGAAGGCCTACGCGCTGCTCGATTTCGACAGCGGCGAATTGCTGGCCGGCAATAATCCGGATGCCAGGGTCGAGCCGGCGTCGATCACCAAGGTGCTGACCACCTATGTCGCCTTCGACGAAATCCGCAAGGGCCGTCTGAAGCTCGACGACACCGCGCTGATCAGCGAAAAAGCCTGGCGCCAGGGCAAGGATTCCAGCGAATCGCGGATGTTCCTGACCCTCGGCAGCCGGGTGAAGATCGAGGATCTGCTCCGCGGCATCATCATCGTCTCCGGCAACGATGCCTCGATCGCGCTCGCCGAACATCTGGCCGGCAGCGAAGAAGCCTTCGCCGATCTGATGAACGCCGCCGCCAAGAAGCTCGGCATGACCAACAGCCATTTCGTCGACGCCAGCGGCCTGCCGGACCCGGAGCACTACACCACCGCGCGTGACCTGGCGATCCTCGGCCGTGCGCTCATCAAGGAGTTTCCCGAGTACTACAAGATGTACTCGGAACGCTCGTTCAAGTACGGCATCGATCACCCCCAGGAAAACCGCAACGGCCTGCTGATCAAGGACCCGAGTGTCGACGGCATCAAGACCGGCCACACCAGCGCCGCCGGCTACTGCCTGCTGACCTCGGCGAGCCGCGATGGCCGCCGCCTGATTTCCGCGGTGATGGGTGCCCAGACCTGGGCTTATCGCGAACAAGCCAGCCTGGAACTGCTGAACTGGGGCTTCCGCTTCTACGAAACCGCCAGCCTGTTCGGCCCGGCTGCGGCCGTCGGCACGATCAAGGTCTACAAGGGCGCCGCCAGCGAAGTGCAGGTCGGCACCCTGGAACCGGTGCGCCTGACCTTCCCGCGCGGCTCGAAGGAAACGATGCAGGTGCAGAACGAGCTGTCGCCGCGCGCGATCGCCCCGATCGCCCCCGGCACGGTGCTCGGCAAGGCGACGATCAGCGTCGACGGCAAAGTGCTGAAGACTGTCGATCTGGTCGCGCTGACCGAAGTCCAGAGCGGCGGTTTCTGGCGCCGCCTGATCGACCAGATCAAGCTCTGGATCGGTTTCTGAGCCCCGCCCGACCCACTGCCTGACCGACGCCCATGAGTGACGACGAAGCCACCAAGACACCCGCAGGGCTCACCTATCCCTGCGAGTTTCCGCTGAAGATCTTCATCCGCCCGGATGAAGAAACGGCGACGCGGATCACCGAAGTGGTGCGGACCCTGCTTGCGCCAGGTGCCGAAATCACCACCGCGCGCCGCTTGTCCAGCGGCGGCAAGTATCTGGGCTTGACTCTGAACTTCACCGCCGAAGACGCCGAACAGCTCGACCGCGTGATCAAGGCGGTGACCGGCGATCCGGGCGTGATCCTGGCGCTGTGAACACCATCGTCGTCCGGTCACTCGGCCGGCGCGACTACGGCTCGGTCTATGACGAGATGCGCGCCTTCACCGCGGCGCGCACCGCGGAAACGCTGGACGAGCTTTGGCTGGTCGAGCATCCGCCGGTGTTCACCCAGGGCCAGGCCGGCAAGCCCGAGCATCTGCTGAACCCCGGCGACATTCCGGTGGTGCAGAGCAATCGCGGCGGCCAGGTCACTTATCACGGGCCCGGCCAGGTGGTGATCTATGTGCTGGTCGACATCGCCCGGCGCGGTTACGGCATCCGCTCGCTGGTGACCCGGCTGGAGAACGCGATGATCGCCACGCTGGCCCGCTACGGCATCACGGCGGCGGCGCGGGCTGATGCGCCGGGCGTCTATGTCAGTGGCCTGTTCGATGACGGCCTGGGCCCGCGCTCCAGCAGCCGGAAAATCGGCAGCCTCGGTCTGCGCATCAGCCGCGGCTGCAGCTATCACGGCCTGTCGCTGAACGTGGCGATGGATCTGGCGCCGTTCGCACGCATTAATCCCTGTGGCCTGCTCGACATGCGCATGACCCAGGTTTCCGAGCTCGGCGGGCCGGCCGATTGCTCGCGCGTCGAAACCGATCTGATTGCTGCGCTTCGCGCGCAGCTCTGACTCTGCAGCAATAGCGGGCGGACGCTTCGCGGGGAACCAATCGCGGCGCTGGGCCTCCAAGGCGGGAGTCATCGCGTATAGTTTCAAGTCTGCTTCAGCCCTCCCTCAATAGCTCGTTTCGATGAACCCGGATACCTCCGACACGCTGGTTCGCGTTCGATCACTGCGTTTTGCGTTTGGTCCGCGCGTGATCTACGACGGCATCGATATCGACATCGTGCGCGGCAAGGTCACGGCCATCCTCGGCCCGAGCGGCACCGGCAAGACCACTTTGCTGCGCCTGATCGGCGGCCAGTGGAAGCCTTCGTCGGGCAGCATCGAGTTCGACGGCATCAACGTCCACGCCCAGTCGCGCAGCGAGTTGTTCGAGCTGCGCAAGCGCATGGGCCTGTTGTTCCAGAGCGGCGCGCTGCTGACTGATCTCACGGTGTTCGAGAACGTCGCCTTTCCGCTGCGCGAGCACACCAAGCTGCCGGAATCGATGATTCGCGATCTGGTGCTGATGAAGCTGGAAGCCGTGGGTCTCAGAGGCGCTGCGGCGCTGTATCCCGAACAGATTTCCGGCGGCATGGCGCGCCGCGTGGCGCTGGCCCGCGCGATCGCGCTGGAGCCGGACATGATCATGTATGACGAACCCTTCACCGGCCAGGACCCGATTTCGATGGGCGTGCTGGTCCGCCTGATCCGAGGCCTGAACCAGGCGCTTGGGCTGACTTCGGTGATCGTCACTCATGACGTTGAAGACGTGCTGAAGATCGCCGATTACGTGTATGTGATCTCCGGCGGCAAGGTGCTAGATCACGGCACGCCGGATGAAATCCGCAACTCGAAATCGGCCCTGGTGAGCCAGTTCCTGAACGGTGAAGCGGACGGCCCGGTCTCGTTCCACTACAAGGCGGCAACGACCTATGAGCAGGATCTGATGGCGGGGCGCGCATGAATTTTCTGACCCCAGCCACCGAGGGACTGCGCGGCCTCGGCCGGGCCACTCTGTTTCTGCTGACCATCCTCGCGGCCATCCCTGGCGCGCTGCTGCGGCCCCGGCT
>NZ_CAISIQ010000153.1 GCF_903885465.1 uncultured Nevskia sp. | reverse complement strand
TGGCAAGTTCATGCGCGGCACCTCGCACTGGTGGGCCAAGACGGAGGTTACCCAGGATACGGATGGCAAGTACACCCTGCACATCCGGGTCCGTAAGAACAAGCGGCGCCGTGGCGTGGCAGGCGAAGTCCTCCGCTCCATCGAGCAGCACCTGGGCACGGAGCTTAAGCCAGCCGGTCAGATCACGCCGACCGAATACAAGTTCTGGGCCAAGCTGAAGCCGGATCTGGTGGAAAACTACAGCCGCATCGGCGCTAACCACTTCAGCCCTGAAGCGTTGGAAGAACTGAGGCTGGTCAACGACACCATTTTGGAGTATAGTAAGAACGCCCGCGAACGGTCAGCCGCGCGTAAGGACCGGGACTTAATCTATGCCGCGTTGGAAAAACTCACGAAGAAGAAGGGATCTGACGGAGACTCCGGCGCCATGTTCGCCATCTCTCAGGTCCCTCAAGACATTGAAGCCTGGCTCGATAGCATTACTGGAGACAACGATGGTTTACGGGTTCGGGAGCGCGAAGGCGATGATCGCCAAGGGCGAGAGGCTGTTCGAGGAAGCCAAGGCGCTTCCGGCCGGACCGGAGCAGGACAAGCTGCTGCTCAGGGCCTATCTGAGCCGGGACGCGGGCCAAGCCCTCTTGCCGCACGAGACGATGCACGAGCCACCGAAACCCTTTTCACGCTCGCTGATCCCGCCTTCAAAGGCTACAAAGGCGAAGCCCAAGACCTTGAGCCCACCAGCCTCGGCGAAAGGCAGCGTGCCTGGGTCGTCCTCAACAAGCGGGGCGGAGTCGCCGTCCGTGCCGACCTCATCGAGCGCAGCCCGAAGAACGACCCTACCCTCAACCAAACCTACTGGGAAGTCTCCGGTGTCCGCACGCACTCCAACGAAAGGGGCCGAGGCCTCGCCAGCGCCCTCTACGACCGCATCGAAGCCGACATCGGGCAAAAGCTCCGTCCGTCTGCCATCCTCACGCGGCACGGCTACGCCCTCTGGCAAAAACGTGATGCCGAAGCGGTAAAGTATCACCGCAAATATCTGAGTGGGTACTTCTCTCCGAAGCGGCTCCTAAGGTTCAAGCTCGCCAACGACGAAGAGGCCCAACAAGCCTCCAACATGGATGACCTGCAAAAGGCGCTGGACATAAACCAGCGCCTTAATGCTGTCCTCTCCACGATCCCGGAAGAAGCCTTCAACCCAGACGTCTCTGGAGCGATGTTTGCCATCGACCCGAACTCCAAAAAAGAAAAAAATAATCAACTTTCTCACACCCCCAACCTCCCCATGGACAAAGAAAGCCGTCTCGAACGTGCAAGGGAGATGGGGTTTGATACGGAGACGGTGTGGTATCATGGGACGTCTGCCTCGGACTTCAGCGCATTCAAGGTAGACAAGGGCGGCGTCAACGAGCTTGGTGCTGGCGTTTACTTCTTTGCCAAGCCGACATCGCCCGGCATGTATTTCTATAGCGGCGAGGCCGGTGGATTGCAGGGCGGACGCATCATCCCTGTGTACGTGCGCCAGGGCGATCTCTTCAACTATGGCCGCTTCCGCGACAAACAGACACCAGCAATCCGCGAGATGGTTCTGAACGAAGCTATCGACCGCTTCGTGGCCAACAACAAGCGGGGCTACACCGCCGAGGATCGCGACCTTGTGGTGGGCATGTTCCGCGACGCCCTTTCCCGCACCGGAGACATCAATGGTTTTCTGATGCAGGCTGGCTACGTTGGCGCCGTCGATAAGTACAGCCAGATGCCGGACCAGTTGGTGATCTTTGACCCCGCAAATGTCCGCTCCATCAACGCAGCCTTTGACCCTCTCCGTGACGGCAAGCCTGATCTGATGTTTGCGGCAACGCCGACAATTCCGGGTACTCCGCAGCCTGCGGCTCCGACGCAGGCCCTGACCGGCATTTCTCGCATCGTGGCCATGCTTGGCGATGCTGTGGGTCTTCCCATCCGTGTCGGCCGCGTCTCTCGCGTTCCAGGCATCAAGGCAACAGTGTCTTATGCCGATAGTGGCGTGGGGCGTATTTCCAATGTCGATGACATCCAGCAGGCCGCTGACGTGGTAGCGGATCATCTGGAACGTGTCCTGGGTGAGGAACTTTCCAACCTGCGTGCCGCTAACCAAGGCGAACTCATCGGCATGGCCCGTGAGATTGGCCAGGAGGATGTTTCCTTCGGGTTCCGCCAGTTCATGTACCGCTATGTCACCTCGTATCTTGGGCGCTATGCCCAGAGCAAAGCACCGCAGTTCTACGATGGCTTCGAGGATTTGCTGGGTCGGGTTGCCCCGAACATGCTGGCGGATATTCAAGAGGTCCAGGAAGCCTATGCCCGCTATGCCCAGGCGGAACCCTCTGAACGGTTGAAGACAGATATCGTCCGCCCGATCCCGAGGGTGGGTTATGTGGCGACGGCTACAGTACGTGCCGAGGCCCAGGCTAAGGTGGCCCAACTCCAGGATGGCGTAAAGGGCCAGAAGCTCGGATTTATCTACTCCCTGGGGCGGATCTTCACCTCGGACTTCTACGTCAACTTCGTGTCCAAGAATTTCGCTGGTCACCAGCTGCAACAGTACGCCCTCAACCTGCACGAAGAAAACACAACCATGGAAGGCGTTGAACCCAACGTCCGCATCCAATCCAAGATGCAGGAGAAGGGGCTTGATGTTGCTACCTTAGCAGCTCAAATCCATGAACCCCTGGCCGATGTTCAGGCTATCGTGGATGGGACGAAGAAACCCACCCGCGAAATCATGGACAAGCTCCAGGGTCCGCTGGGTATGACACGGGCGTGGATCTCTACGGGTAGGGATCGCATTACC